>JACRGZ010000071.1 GCA_016234155.1 Nitrospirota bacterium
CATCCCCCCTTTCGAAACGGGGGGTAAGTCCCCCTTTTCTAAAGGGGCTGGGGTCCCGTTGCTGCGAAGCATTGCAACGGGAAGGGGGGGATTATTTTCATCCTCCTTTGTGAGCCCGTGGCTCATGTGGGTTCACCTGAAAATCCCCCCTCACCCATCCCTCTCCCCCTGCAAATCACCCCCCCCACCTTTTTCCTCCCCCCCTTGTGGGGGGAGGATATGGAGGGGGGTGGGGAGAGGGTAAGAGCTTGCCCCCGAAGTATTTATCGGGGGGTGAGGGGTTTTCATGCTTATGGTTCAAATCTCAGTGTTCTAAGGATGAGTTCTTTCTTCCTGTCTCCCTCATACCATGTAGTAATAACTTCTAATGTGGAGAGCCCTTCCGCAGGAGTATCCTTGTTTGCAGACCACTCGCATTGTATGTTAACTGTGTACAATGTAGAGCAGATATTACCTGATGTGCCCGCCTTTACAGACCCTCGCAGAAGTTCCATCTGGGCCTTTGCAGTCTGGACAGCGGTAAACGATTTACTCCCGCCTGTGATCCCTTGTTCCCCGATAATGAGCATACCTATTATGCCTAATATTCCTATTGAGAATACGGCAAGCGCAATAATAACCTCGATGAGCGTGAATCCCCCCTTCCGCATTTTGCATGCAAAGTCAGGAGACTTTGCACTCCACACAGAATCTGGAGTGCAACGACTCCAGTCGTTGCAAGGAAGCAAAGTCAGGAGACTTTGCACTCCAGTCAGGAGATATTGCATTCCGCATTCCTCATTCTGCATTCTACATTCCGCATTGATCACCCCCACTTCCCCCCATCCCATCTCCATATCTTTACCCTTCCCGTAATAGTGAGGCTTAGGGCCATCGTCAGGTCATCATTGGTTATGTATACCGTCCCCATGCTGTTACTACCCTGCGCGTAAAAGTTAATCTTATTAGAAGGAAAGGTGACCCCATCTCCATCAGGTGTCTGTACCGGATTTGCCGGAGGGCCAAGCACCCCTGTGCTGAAACCAAATCTAACATCTGGAGGAAGAAGAGACCTTCTTCCAGGTAGTTCATACAATTTATTAATTGTGTTAAAGTAGATGGTATAGTTGCTCCGATCGAGCACAGCCTTCATCTTTATTTCTCTCAAGTCCGTTGATATATTCCTTGCCGCTGTCTCAAGTCGCAGCCTGCCTGTAAAGGCAGATATGTCAGACACAGCGAGCGCAGACAGTATGCCGATAATTGCCAGCACAACTATAATTTCTAAGAATGTAAAACCCCTGGGATTCATATATCCTAATTGTTTTTAAGTCCTAACTTCAGAAAAATTTCAAATGTCAAAATCCAAATGCCAAATTTGTCATTTGAGCTTTGACATTTGTCATTCATTTAAACTTTGGTATTTGAACTTCTTAAAATATCCGCTAAGGTTTATTTTTGATAGCACCTTAGGGTTGGAAGGAATTTTTCAGGAAAGATATTTAATGGATACCATACTCCTTAATCTTTGTCAACAAGGTCTTGTAACTTACCTTGAGAATCTCGGCGGCCCTGCTCTTATTACCCTTTGTCATTTCCAGGGTTGACTTAATGGCACGGACCTCTGCTGCCATAGTGGATGCGGCAACTATTTCAGAAAGCCCGCCTTTTATTGCCTCGACCACCCGCATCTTAATGCCCATCAACCCCAGATGCTCAGGCAATATTGTTGTGCCGTCACAGAGTATCATGGCCCGCTCGATACAATTCTCAAGCTCGCGTATATTCCCCTTCCATGGCTGCTGGATCAGTAATTCCATGGCAGGTTCAGAAATGCCCTGTATATGTTTCTTAAGCTCCCTGTTATAGGCAGATATGAAGTGGTATACGAGTAACGGTATATCTTCTCTTCGTTCGCGGAGGGATGGGAGTGTTATCGGGAATACAGTGAGCCGGTAATAGAGATCCTCCCTGAAACTCTTCTCATTTATAGCCTCTTTGAGATCTCTATTGCTTGCAGCTATTATCCTCACATCTACCTCTATTTTTTTACTCCCTCCAACACGCTCTGTAGCCTCTCCCTGTAACACCCGGAGCAGCTTTGCCTGAAGGCCAACATCCATCTCTCCTATTTCATCAAGAAAGATTGTCCCCCCGTTTGCAAGCTCAAACTTTCCTATCCTCTTCTCTGTAGCCCCTGTGAAGGCGCCCTTTTCATGACCAAATAGCTCGCTTTCAAGGAGCTCCTTTGGAATGGCAGCGCAGTTTATTGCTACAAATGGCCCATCTTTATACAGGCTCAGTTGATGGATCGTCTTTGCAAAGACCTCTTTCCCTGTGCCGCTCTCTCCTAACAGCAGAACGGTGGCCTTGCTGGGCGCCACCTTTTGCGCTAAATGCACGGCCTCAAGAAACCTGGGGCTGTTTCCAATGAGTCCCGGTACGTCCTTTTCCCTTCCTTCTTTAAGGAGGATGTTTTCTGTGAGCAGTCGCCGTTTTTCAAGTGCACGGCCTATCAGTAACAGCAGGTGCTCCGGGTCAAATGGCTTGGTTATGAAATCGTAAGCGCCTTCCTTTACCGCGCTTACGGCATCTTCAATCTTCCCGAAGGCAGTCATTATAATTACAGGGACAAAGGGGCTCTGTTCCCTTGCTGACTGCAGGATATCAATCCCTGTCCCTGATGGAAGACGAAGGTCAGACAGTATAAGGTCTATATTCTCTATCTGAATCTTCTCTATCCCATCAGGTTTATCAGTGGACAGGATGACCTTATAACCCTCTGCCGCAAGGGTCTGGTTCAGCATCCTTCCCATAGCTTCATTATCTTCTACTATAAGTATCGTAGGCATGGTTCACGACGGCAGATATATCCTGAAAGTCGTCCCCTTCCCCTCTATACTTTCTACATCAATACTCCCGCCGTGGGCAAGTATAATCTTATGCACAAGGGCAAGCCCCATGCCTGTTCCGCGCGGCTTTGTCGTGTAGAATGGGAGGACTATCTTATCTATATTACCCTGAGGTATACCAACACCGCTATCTGAAATAAGGATCTCGATCCCCTTCTCATGAGGACAGACCTGAAGGTCTGTCCCTACATTCTCTTTCCCCCCCCCACCCTTACCCTCCCCCGTCTTTCCTATCAAAGGGGGGGAGGGGTAGGGTGGGGGTGACTTTTGACCTCCGACTTCTATCCTCAACCTCCCCCCGTCAGGCATTGCCTCAATCCCGTTCTGTATAATATTCTGAATGGCCTGGCGCATCAAGACCTCATCAACATATACCGGCGGTAAATCAGGGATTATCAGATCAACCGCATACCTTCTATCCTCTATCTTCCCGATAACCGTATCAATGGCCTTACGTATCATCTCTTTTAAGTCTACCAGGCTGACGGATGGTGTAACACTCTTTCCATAGTTCAGCAACTCTTTAATGATCAAATCCA
Organism: Nitrospirota bacterium; assembly: GCA_016234155.1. Classification (GTDB taxonomy): domain Bacteria; phylum Nitrospirota; class 9FT-COMBO-42-15; order HDB-SIOI813; family HDB-SIOI813; genus JACRGZ01. Next base: position 3,431 of record JACRGZ010000071.1, read on the forward strand.
TATTATTAATCTCAGAGATGATTGTGGCAATGACCTCCTGTGCCGGCTCATCCCCGCTGAATTTTTTTGAGAGGATCTTTGCATACCCCACTATTGCCCCCATAGAGTTTCTGAGCTCATGGGCGATCCCGCCGGACATCTCCCCCAGCATGGCAAGGCGTCTTTTAAGTTCGCTCTGCTCCCTCAGCATCTTTATCTCTGTCAGGTCTGTAAAGACGATTATCATACCTGTCTGTTTACCCTCTCTATCTTTTAGGGGTGATATAGAGAGCCCTACCCATATGTCCCCCCCCCCTTTTTTCTGTAATTCCACCTCCTGCCTGGATACCGTTTTTCCTGATAACAATGCCTCATCAAGGATATGACAGAATGTGCCGGCCGGACTAAAGGCATCTGCACATGACAATCCAATCACCTCTTCTCTTTTCATCCCGAGTATCTTTTCTGCCGCATCATTAAATGTGGTAATCCTCCTCTCCATATTAAATGTAATGACACCGCTCCCGACACACCTTAAAATATCCTCGTTATAACCCTCTGCCGTAGATGCGCGCCTTTCTGCCAGACCCCTGAGTTTTTCCAATTCATCTTCTTTCTCCTTGAGTTTATGTATGAGTGTGGTGAATGTATCTATAACAAACTCCACCTTCTCCTTTTTCTCAGGCGTTGTTTTCTCACTATCTCTCTTGAGGAGGTTTTTACGTGTGACGAATAATGCACGGAATATAAAATAGAGGGCGATCCCGGCGGCAACAACTCCTGCCCCAAAGGCTATCAGCGCCATAAGTTCAAGCCGATATACCATTCAACAATCTCCGTCTTAAAGAACAGGCTTATTATACCACCAATTGAGAGAAACGGGCCGAATGGGATCATATATTTCCTGCTTTTACCAAAGAAGACCATCATGAGGATTCCAACAACAGAGCCAATAAATGAAGAGAGGATTATAGTGATCAAGACATCTGTCAGCCCGAGGAATGAACCTATCATGGCAATCAACTTTATGTCCCCGCCGCCCATACCCCCACGGCTTACTACTGCTATTATAAAAAAGAGGCTGCTGCCAAGGAGCGCCCCCGAGATTGCGCCTTTGATGCCTGAAGGGAGGATAAATGTACTTGCCAGGAGTCCTATTATAATACCTGGTATAGTAATGACATCCGGGATTATCTTGTGGTAAAGGTCTATGACACTTATGACAAGGAGGGCGGAAAATAGCAGCGCATAAAATAGTGACCCTGCCGATAGCCCGAATTTCCATGTTATCAGCACATAAGCTGCGCCATTTATAACCTCCACTGATATATACTGAATGGATATAGGGTTACCGCAGACCCTGCATCTGCCGCGCAGGAGCAGATAACTTAAGATGGGCACATTGTCATAAAACCTGATGGGGGCCTTGCAGTGAGGGCAGTGGGAGGCAGGCGTTATTATAGACTGATCTCCCGGCAGGCGGTGCATACATACATTGAGAAAGCTTCCTATGGAAGCGCCTATGATAAAAATAAAGAGATAGGGGAGGGGTATCAAATTGTCCATAGCCTTGACATGCAATGTCAATCATTGCATTATAATCAGTGCGTCGTAATGATGCAAGCAATCTCTAAAATTCCCCCCTTTATTAAAGGGAAAATAATATCCCCCCCTTTTATAAAGGGGGGATAGGGGGGATTATATCTCATGTCCTGCAAGATCGCCGTCATAGGAGGAGGCAGCTGGGGTACAACCCTTGCTGTACTCCTTGCAGAGAAAGACAATGAGATAAGGCTATGGGTATATGAAAAAGGGCTTGCAGAGATAATAAAAGCCAGGAGAGAAAACAGCATCTATCTGCCTGGCCACATACTTCCGGAAAACATATACCCCACAAGCTCACTGAAAGAGGCTGTCCAATCCTGTGATGTTATAATCTCAGTTGTCCCGTCGCATGCAGTCAGGGATGTATTCACAAGATTAAAGGAATTCATGCCTGACGTTCCTGTGGTCAGTGCAACAAAAGGAATAACTACCGATACCCTTCAGACAGTCTCCCAGGTTCTAAGTGAGATACTTTCCACTGCCATACACAGGAGATTTGCCTCCCTTTCAGGGCCGAGTTTTGCAAAAGAGGTTGCAAAAAAACTCCCCACGGCTGTTACACTCGCATCATATAATGATACGCTTGCAAAAGAGTTACAGGCTATTTTTGTGCGGCCATATTTCCGGGTTTATACAAACATGGATGTAACAGGCGTTGAGATTGGCGGTGCATTGAAGAATGTGATTGCCATTGCCACCGGCTGTTCAGACGGGCTTGATTTTGGACACAATACGAGGGCGGCATTGATTACACGGGGACTTGCAGAGATCAAGAGGCTCGGTATGGCCATGGGCGCCCATGCAGCGACATTCTATGGACTATCAGGTATAGGTGACTTAGTGCTGACCTGTACCGGAGAGTTGAGCAGAAACAGGACATTGGGATATAAGTTAGGACAAGGGGGGAAGCTTAAAGATATATTTTCAGGATTGTCAGAGTGCGGTATGGTCGCAGAAGGCGTTAAGACAGCGGAGGCAGCTCATGAGTTGGCAAAGAGGTATCAGGTATCAATGCCTATAACAGAGGCAGTGTACACCCTCCTCTATGAAGAAAAGGATGTGCACCAGGTAGTGCATGACCTCATGATGAGGGCGGTGGGCGGGGAGTAGGTTAGAAGTAAGAGGTAAGAAGTTAGAAGTTAGATTTAGTCTAACTTCTAACTTCTAACTTCTATCCCCCCCCTTGACGGGAGGGGGTGAGGGGGAGGGTGAACGAAGGGGATTTTCAAATGAACCGTCATGAGCCAGGGCTGTGTGCCAAGAGTAAAGCTCAACCCTTATTATGAGGTGAAAGTCCTCTTATGGTAAAAGGTCACAAACCATATAGCTTGGGTAGCGTGGTTAGGGAAACCGAAGCCATGAAGCCTACCGACAAAGCCTGC
>JACRGZ010000072.1 GCA_016234155.1 Nitrospirota bacterium
ACGTGATTCTCATACTATCAAGGCAGGAATAGATTATTCACCTCTCGATGTTTTAAACCTCGGAGCGACACTATCATTTGTCAATAGTGAGCACAGCGGGGTAACCATAGGTAGGAGGAGCTCTCAGGGGAGGTCTGCTTCAATATATGCAGAATATACACCCTTTCCCGCCCTTCTGCTTTATTCCCAATATTTCTATGACAGGCTGACAATAGACGGAAGTTATGCGTGGAGATACGACAGCGTCCTTACATATGCTCAGGACCCAAACCCCCTATATTCTAATTTTGTCAGGCCGGTTACAGAGACCAGTGAAGATACCGCCAGATCCTCCATCACAGGCATTGACTATCATATTACTGATGGGTTTTCTGTCTCAGCAAGTTATAGAAAATATGACGCTACAGGCAGGAGTATCAACCTTCCTGCTGTTCTCAGCGCCACTAATGTTTACGAGTTAAATACCTCTTACAGGGTTTATAAGGAAGTTTCTATCTCAAACTATCCTGCTATAAGGTTGAAGGACTTAAGGATTAATGCCGGCTATTATATAGAAAAATACAGGAGAGACGACTATGCCTTAGACAATTTTCCTGATCCTGTTGATGCAGTAGTTGTCAATAATCCGGTGGATATCTTCCTTGGAATTCGCGAACCCGGTTACAGATTAAATATATTTTCCATATCGCTCAGTTTTTATTTTTAGATTTTGTTCTTGACTTGTTTGTTTCATTTGATTAAGATTTGGCTTGATTATTAGCAATAATGGTTCTTTTTAATAAAAAATAAAAAAAGAGAAAGGAGGTGAGAGTCTATGACGAAAGCTGAATTTGTTGATGCAGTACAGAAGGGGGCAAAGGGGATGACCCTCAGTAAAAGGGAGACAGAGGAACTTGTTGATTGCATGTTTGAGGTATTAGCCAAGTCTATAAAGAAAGACAAGAGGTTTGCATTTCCCGGATTTGGCACTTTTACAGTAAGAAACAGGAAGGCAAGGACAGGAAGGAATCCACGCACAGGAGAGACGATAAAGATTAAGGCAAGCAGGTCAGTATCTTTTAAAGTCGCCCCAAAACTGAAAGGTATGCTGTAATCAGATATAATAGCAAAGGGGGGGAGCTCCCCCTTTTGCTATTTCTTGGCAGGGACCTTTTGCCAATCCTCCATGAATTTTTTAATCCCTATATCTGTAAGCGGATGATGGGATAACTGGAGCAATACCTTAAAGGGTATGGTGGCAATGTCAGCCCCCATCAATGCAGCATCTACCACATGTACCGGATTTCTTACGCTTGCAACGATGATCTCTGTAGAGAACCCGTAATTATCAAATATATTCCGTATCTGGCTTATAAGTTCCATACCCACATATGATACGTCATCAAGACGGCCTACGAAGGGGCTCACGTATGTCGCCCCTGCTTTTGCAGCGAGTAATGCCTGAGAAGGGGAGAATGTCAGGGTTACGTTAGTCTTTATATTTTCCTGTGAGAGCCTTCTTACAGCCTTTAAGCCATCCGGCAGCATAGGTATCTTTATTACGATATTTTCATGTAACGAACTAAGTTCCCGTGCCTCTTTTATCATGCCTTCGGTATCTAAGGAGATCACCTCTGCACTGACAGGTCCATCTACCAGTGTGCATATCTCTTTTATGAGGTCTCTGAAGTCCCTGTTTTCTTTTGAGACAAGTGACGGGTTCGTCGTTACTCCGTCAATAAGGCCGAGGCTTACAGCCTCTTTGATCTCTGCGATGTTGGCAGTATCTATAAAAAATTTCATGGGGCGCTCCTTTCACTATTCATTACTTTGTCCAACCAAAGCCGCAACAGGCATCGGCCTCATACATTTCCACAAACACGGCATCAGGGATGGACTTTAGTATATCACGGGGAGCCTGATATATGCCAAGAACTTTTTTCGCCCGAAAATGCGAAGCTTCTGGAGTGCAAAATCTCCAGATTTTGCATGCAACGACTGGAGTCGTTGCACTCCATACCCTCCGGGGCCTAACCTGCCACTATCCCTCTCAGCAACCTTCCCGTATAAGACCGTTCCACCCTTGCCACATCCTCCGGGGCGCCATACGCTACCACCTCTCCCCCAGCATCACCGCCTTCAGGACCCAAGTCTATAATATAATCCGCATTCTTTATTACATCCGGGTGATGTTCAATAACCACCACACTATTCCCTGAGTCAACGAGTTTATTCAGCACATCAAGAAGCCTCTGGATATCGGCAAAATGCAATCCTGTAGTCGGTTCATCTAGGATGTATATAGTCCGGCCTGTTGCGCGCCTTGACAGCTCTTTTGAGAGTTTGACCCTCTGGGCCTCTCCGCCGGATAGTGTTGTTGCCGCCTGTCCGAGCCTTATATAATCAAGTCCAACGTCTCCCAGAGTCTCTAATTTCTGTCTGATCACAGGGATAGGTTCAAAGAAACCAAGGGCATGGGCTACAGTCATGTCTAAGACCTCGGCAATATTCTTACCTTTATACCTTACATCGAGTGTCTCCCTGTTATACCTCTTCCCTTTGCATACCTCACATGTTACATATACATCGGGGAGGAAATGCATCCCTATCTTTATCAGTCCGTCCCCCTGACATGCCTCACAGCGCCCCCCCTTCACATTAAAGCTGTATCTGCCGGCCCTGTAACCCCGCATCCTCGATTCAGGTAACTGTGCATAGAGGTCACGAATATATGTAAAGACCCCTGTATATGTCGCAGGGTTAGACCTCGGAGTCCTCCCGATAGGTGACTGGTCAATATTTATAACCTTGTCAAATTCCTCGAGGCCCAGTATGTCATTGCATTCTTCATATGTCTTTGATCTTCTGTACAGCCTGTTTGAGAGGTTTTTATAAAGGACTTCAAATACCAGGGTGCTTTTTCCTGAGCCTGAGACACCTGTTATGGCTGTAAATAGCCCTGTGGGTATGGAAATGTCTATATTCTTGAGGTTGTTTTTCCTCGCCCCCTTTATAGTCAAATACTTTGCCGGCCTTCTATGGCGTTCCGGGAGTGATATGGTAAATTCACCGGCTAAATAACGGCCGGTAAGGGAATTCTTGTCCTTTATTATCTCTTCCGGTGTGCCTGTTGCAACAATCTCTCCTCCGTGTTCACCTGCACCGGGCCCCATGTCTATAACATAGTCAGACTCTCTTATGGTTTCTTCATCATGTTCAACCACTAAGACTGTGTTACCGAGGTCCCTGAGCCTTTTCAGCGTGGCAAGCAGTCTTATGTTATCCCGCTGGTGCAGTCCTATACTCGGCTCATCCAGCACATAGATGACGCCTACAAGGCTTGACCCTATCTGTGTGGCGAGCCTGATGCGTTGTCCTTCACCGCCGGACAGCGTGGATGCCTCACGGTCAAGTGTCAGATAATCAAGTCCGACATTCGATAAAAAATGCAGACGCTCCCTTATCTCTTTAAGTATGCGGTCTGCAATAAATGCCTCACGCCTGCTGAACCTTAATGCATTAAAGAAGCGGACGGCAGAGTTTATTGATAACCTTGCCACATCTGCTATAGATTTCCCTTCTATCCTTATTGACAGGGACTCTTTTTTAAGCCTGTTGCCGTTACACGAAGGGCACACCTCGCCGTCTTCATAATCTTCATGCATTATCTTAACGCCAAGCCCGTCACAGTCAGGACATGCCCCATGGGGACTATTGAATGAAAAAACACGTGGCGTAAGCTCAGGATAGCTGATACCGCAGGCGATACATGCAAGCCTTTCACTGAAGAGGATGTCTTTGTCATCTATCCGGTTTATTACTACTATGCCGTCTGCCAGTCTGAGTGCAATTTCTATAGAATCGGCTAACCTTCTCCTTAGCTTTTCATCTGAAAATCCCTTTTCAAATCCCCCCTCGACCCCCTTTTCTAAAGGGGGGAACCTGATTTCCCCCTTTGAAAAAGGGGGATTAAGGGGGATTTTCATCATCCTTTGTGAGCCTGGGCTCATGGGCGGTTCATCAGCCCTCTTCTTCAAAATAAGGCGGTCAATCACTATCTCTATGGTGTGTTTCCTATTTTTATCTAAGGCTATCTCTTCCTCTAATTCCCTGACCTCACCATCTATCCTCGCCCTTACAAAACCTTTCCCTTTCATATCCGCAAATTCTTTTCTGTATTCACCCTTCCTCCCCCTGACTATTGGGGCAAGAATCTGCAGCTTTGTCTCCGGAGGCAGGTCAAGTACCCTGTCCACCATCTGCTGGACTGTCTGGGCTGTTATCTCTTTTCCGCACTGATAACAGTAAGGATGTCCTATACGGGCGAATAATAATCTCAGGTAATCATATATCTCTGTTGTAGTGCCGACTGTAGAGCGGGGATTCCTGCTTGTTGTCTTCTGTTCTATGGATATGGCGGGTGAGAGGCCGTCTATAGAGTCTACCTCAGGTTTGCTCATCTGCTCTAAAAACTGCCTGGCATAAGCAGAGAGTGACTCTACATACCTCCTCTGGCCTTCGGCATAGATGGTATCAAAGGCGAGAGACGATTTGCCTGAGCCGCTCAGACCGGTAATTACGACAAGCTTATCTCTCGGTATTACGACATCTATGTTTTTAAGATTATGCTCCCTGGCGCCCCTGATGATGATGCTATGCTGCTCCATGGTATTTATTTTAACACAGGAATGTCTTCATCTGCTACTCATTGACAACGACC
>JACRGZ010000004.1 GCA_016234155.1 Nitrospirota bacterium
ATTGAAGAGAATGTTAAGTAGTGCAGAGTAAAGGGATTTTCAGGTGAACCGCCATGAGCTGCTGGCTCACAAAGGAGGATGAAAATCCCCCTTAATCCCCCTTTTTCAAAGGGGGAAATTAGTTTCCCCCCTTTAGAAAAGTGGGGTAAAAGTCCCCCTTTTTTAAAGGGGGATTTAGGGGGATTATGGGGTAAGGGGGGATTTTCAGGTGAAAGGAAGGAGAGGCGGGAATGAGCGAGATAATTGATGTCTTTGCAAGAGAGATACTTGATTCAAGGGGGAACCCGACAGTTGAAGTGGAAGTGATATTGGAGAATGGAATATTGGGACGTGCGGCTGTCCCATCAGGGGCGTCAACGGGAAAGAAGGAGGCGTTAGAGCTGCGGGATGAAGAGAAGGGCCGCTATCTCGGCAAGGGTGTCAGCAAGGCAATAGCCAATGTTATGGAGAAGATAGGCCCGGAAATTATCTCAATAGATGCAGCGGAACAGGTCCTTATAGACAGGGCCATGATAGACCTTGACGGGACGGAGAACAAGACAAATCTCGGCGCTAACGCCATACTGGGCGTATCCCTCGCTGTGGCCAAGGCAGCCGCAGATGATTCCGGCCTCCCGCTGTATCGCTACATAGGCGGGGTGAGTGCAAGGGAACTTCCGGTCCCCATGATGAATATACTGAACGGCGGGAAGCATACAGACAACAACCTTGACCTGCAGGAGTTTATGATAGTCCCTGCAGGGACGGACAATATGCAGGATGCCATAAGGATGGGGGCAGAAGTGTTCCATACACTGAAAGGTATCCTCCATAAAAAGGGGTACAGCGCGGCCGTCGGCGATGAGGGCGGATTTGCCCCTAATCTGTCGTCTAACGAAGAGGCCGTTCAGTTGATCATAAGGGCGGTAGAGGATGCCGGTTACAGGCCTGGAGATGATATACTTATCGCACTTGATTCCGCATCAAGCGAGTTTTATAAAGAAGGGAAATATCATCTGAAGGGTGAAGGCAGGGAGGGACGGACATCTGAAGAGATGATCAACTTTTATGAAGACCTCATAAACAAATATCCAATCATATCTATTGAAGATGGCCTATCTGAGGATGACTGGAGCGGGTGGAGGCTTCTGACATCAAGATTGGGCAGGAAGGTGCAGCTTGTCGGCGATGATATATTTGTAACCAATGTTAAATTGCTTGAAAGGGGTATCAAGGAAGGGGTAGGCAACTCCATACTGGTAAAGGTCAACCAGATAGGGACCTTGACAGAGACCCTTGATGCGGTCGAGATGGCAAAGCGGGCCGGCTATACAGCAGTTATATCCCACCGTTCAGGTGAGACAGAGGATACAACGATTGCAGACCTGGCAGTAGCCTGCAATACAGGACAGATAAAGACGGGCTCTTTATCAAGGACTGACAGATTAGCCAAATATAACCAGCTTATCAGGATAGAGGAAGAACTTGGTGAAACAGCCCTCTATAGAGGCAGGAGGGTTTTCAAGGTATGAGGAGGGGTCTTACAAGAAATCTCAGCCTGTCTAATTCTCAAAAGAAGTTGTTGTCATTGGTAGTTATAGCCACGGTCTCTCTCTATCTAATCTTTTCTTTCCTCTTCAGCGACCTGGGACTTATCAAATATAGGTACATGAAACGTGAATATAACAGGGTCCGGACCGATATAACACGGCTTCAGGAAGAGAATAAAAATTTGCGGGAAGAGGTAGGGTTACTCAAGACAGACCCCGATTATATAGAGGCACAGGCGCGGGAAAAGCTGGGATTGGTAAAGGAAGGGGAGATTATCTACAGATTTCAGGAGAAGGAGGAAGGTAAGTGAAAGACAGTCCACTACACATAGCCTTTCTCTGGCACATGCACCAGCCTTATTATTTGGATCCCCTATCCAATAAGTTTGTCATGCCCTGGGTAAGGCTTCACGGGATAAAAGACTACTACGATATGGTGGCAATCTTAGAGGATTACCCATCCATACATCAGACCATTAATATGGTCCCCTCATTGATAGAGCAGATTCTCAAATATACAGACAGCGGGGCTGCTGATGAGTACATGGACCTGACCCTGAAGCCGGCAGCGGATCTTACCGTGCAGGACAAGCTGTTCATCTTACAGAACTTCTTCTCCCTGCAGTGGGACAACATGTTGTTTGTCTATCCACGATACAGGGACCTGTTGGAGAAGAGGGGGTATGAGCCGCGTCCACAGGCGCTTGAGAGGGCCTGCCGCAAGTTCACAACACAGGATTTTCTTGATCTCCAGGTATGGTTTAACCTCTCGTGGTTTGACCCCATATTTAAGGAGTCTGATCCTCTCCTGAAACATCTTCTGAAAAAGGGGCACGATTTCTCTGAAGAAGAGAAGGGTGAGCTTATAAAAAGGCAGATAGAGGTGCTGAGGATGATCATCCCTGAATATAAAAAGATGATGGAAAGGAAACAGATAGAGGTTACTACTTCTCCATATTATCATCCTATACTCCCCCTCCTTTGTAATACAGAGGTCGCAAGGATTGCCCTTCCAGGTCTTATACTGCCTAAGAAAAAATTCAGGCATCCTGAAGACGCAAAGACTCAGATAGAGAGGGCTGTATCTTACCACAAGGAGATATTCGGCGTACCGCCAAAAGGGATGTGGCCGTCAGAAGGTTCTGTCAGTGAAGAGAGCCTCTCCCTGATAGCCGGTGCAGGGATTAAATGGATTGCAACGGACGAGGAGATATTGGCGAAATCTCTTGACATCCATTTACACCGGGGTCTTTCAGGAGATGACGGTATCCCGGAGGCCCTCTACAAACCGTACTATATGGAAAAACAGGGGGCCAGGATCTCCATGATATTCAGGGACCACCAGTTGTCTGACCTGATAGGGTTTGTATATTCCAAGTGGGACAGCAAAAAGGCGGTAGAGGATCTTATAGAACGTCTGCACCGGATTAGACAGGCTGTGTCAGTGCACGATGGAGATCACTTAGTCTCTATCATCTTAGATGGTGAGAATGCATGGGAACACTATAAGAACGACGGTCGCGATTTCCTTTCGTACCTTTATGAAAGACTCAGCAAAGAGAGCGCTTTTAAAACTGTAAGGGTAAGCGATTATCTCCAGGATCATCCACCTGAAATAGGGATTGAAAGGCTATTCCCCGGCTCATGGATTAATCACAACTTCAAGATATGGATAGGACATGAGGAGGATAATGCAGCATGGGATCTTGTAAAGGAGACAAGGGACTTTCTTGTCTCAGCACAGCGTAGAATGGAGGGAATTGATAAGAATAGAATGGACGATGCCTGGGAGAAACTCTACATAGCCGAAGGGAGCGATTGGTGCTGGTGGTTCGGGGAAGAGCATAACTCAGGGATGGATGAGAAGTTTGACCGGTTGTTCAGGTCACAACTGATAGGTATATATAAGATCCTGGGCAAGGAACCGCCGGAACATTATCAGATACCGCTGCTGAGGGAAGAGAGAAAGAGCAAGCTGACAAAGGAGCTTGTTGCATTTATATGCCCCAGGATAGACGGGATCGTCACAAGCTACTACGAGTGGCTCCCGGCCGGGATATACGACCCAGCGGCAATTGGCGGTGCAATGCATCAGGTGGACAGTATTATATCCGGTATATACTATGGTTTTGACTTAGATAATCTTTTTATACGCCTCGACACAAGGATAGGCCTTTCTACCCATGCCATATCAGGCATCATATTTAGCATACAGATAATACGGCCGCGGGTAAGCCGTATTGAGATAAAGATCCCTCAACCAGAGAAGATTACGGCCTCTCAATATGAGAAGTCTAAAGATGGCCGGTGGTATAAGATATATGATATAGGGGATGTGGCGGCCCGTGAGATAATAGAGATGGCCATCCCCTTTAGGGCAATGAAGGTGACGATAAATGAAGAGGTACAATTCATTGTCTCTGTGTTCAGGGGAGAGGAAGAGCTGGAACGGTGGCCAAAGTCCGGCTATTTCTCATTTGATGTGCCCACTGAAGAATTTGAGGCTATAAGGTGGTGCGTATAAGGGGGTGACAGCAATGCCTCAGTTTTCGGTACTGATGAACTGGAGAACCTGCAGGATCATAGCGATTCCTCCCCCATCTCGGATGGAGGTGTGATCCCAAATCTTTCCCTCTCCCGCTCTATATGCTCCAGATCCTCCCTCTTCTGCTTGCACTCAACACAGTAGACGGCAAAGGGGACGGCCTTGAGTCTCTGCTCGTTTATCTCATTCCCGCAGTCATCGCATATACCGTATGTCCCCTCTTCTAATTTGGCTAACGCATGGTCTATCTTTTCCAGCATATCTTTTCTGAGGTCTACTAAGGTGAGGCCTGTCTCCGCTGCAAGATCACTCAGCGCCTTGTCCCCTTCATCGAGTACTGCATCGATCTCGCTTTTATACTCGCTCCCCAGTTGCTGGAAAAGTTTATGCTTTACCTCATTCCATATCTCCAATTTCTTCTCTAAAAGCATCTTTTTGAGCGCCTCTTTCTTTTTCTTTGATGTCATTGGGCATTTACCTCCTTATAAAAAGGGTTCAAGGGGTCAAGGATTCAAGGGGTCGAGTAGATAACTTTAATATTTCACTCGACCCCTTGACCCCTCGACCCCTTGAACCCTTACCATAAATTAACATACCGGATACTTCCCCTGCAACAGTTCATTACAAAATAACTCAATCTCTGACAGCTCTTTGTTTATTATCTCCTTTATCTTTCCCGAGATCGAAGAAAACGATGCCCTGTGTTCTAAAAGGACCTGAGCCGATGCTATCACGGGTTCATTTACAGGGACGCCTATCTGGCTTGCGAGCCAGACATATACCTCCTTTATCCCATCTACATTCTCATATATTGTATGTGCCATCTTATGAGTTAGTATATTGTAAATCTTCCCCACATGACTCACGGCATTTTTGCCGGCGGCTGCCTCGGCTGCAGAAGGCCTGTTGAGGGCTATTATGCCGTTGACCCTGTTGCCCCGCCCCACTTCGCCGGAGTCTGCATCTTCAGCGGATGTGCCGAGGACACTGAGATACATCCCTCCAAGGCCGCGTCCTTCCCTGTCTAATGTATTAAGAGATACCTGTACTTTTTCGAGGCTATTAGCTTTTGTCTTAACAAGATCCTCTATTGCCTCGTGAGTAAGCCCTTTTTTTTCAAAATATGTATCTTCATCCGTTATATATCTGTCAATGAAGGGCATGGCTATTGTCAGTGTCAGGTCCCTGTCCCTCCTGAAACCCATAATCTTTATATCCTCACCGGTCTCTGGAAATCTGTCCTTGAAATCCTTCGAATTCAAGTATATCTCACTCTCAAGGACCAGCCTTTCTGTCTCTGTGAGCGGGGCATAACCTACTGCCGCAGAGGTATCATTTGCGCCGAAGACACCGCCGCCTCTTTTGAATATGTCCTGAAGCTCAAGCGAGGCATGCTTTATCTCTACCTGATACCTTACATGGCTCTCAGGGTCAACAAATCTCAGGTTATCACTGAACCATTGCTTTGCAGTATCTACCGCAATATCGTTTATAGGTATAGTCCTGTCGTCCATCTTAAAAGTCGCCCTGTCTCCAAATATCAGCCGCATCGGTTCCACAACCCTGCCGCCGCCAAATCTCCGTTCCACCTCGCCTGCGACAAGAAGCCCCTTGTCTATGTTGTGGTGGAGTATGACACCAAATCGCTTCATATATTCACGGCTGAGAGCTAATGTCACCCCCTCCATAATAGCATCGCATATAGAATCAGGATGGCCGAGCCCCTTCCTCTCCACAATCTCCACCCTCCGCTCCGCCACAGATAATCCGCCTAAACGCTCAACAAGTATATCTGTCATAATCTCACTGCTTTATAATTCAAAATCCGCATTCCTCATTCTACATTCCGCAATTCTTACACCCAACCCTTCTCTTTCATCCTCGCTATCACATGCTCAGCCCCCTCTGTCGGGGTAATCCTGTCCGAATCTATAATTATATCAGGCGACTGCGGTTCTTCATATACATCCTGTATACCAGGGACAGTAGCGGCCTTGCCAAGCTGTGCCATCCTGTAAATACCCTTGGGGTCCCGTGCCATGCATGTCTCAAGCGGACACCTGATATAAACCTCCATGAACTTAGCTATAGAGCCCCGCGCCTTATCCCTGTGCGCCCTCTTGTTCCCGGTTGCATCAAATATAACGTTAACCCCGTTTCTTGTTAACATCTGCCCCATGAATATCATAACGCTGTAAAACCACTCCCTTTCTTTGATGGAGTAGGTCGGCTCAGGGGTAAGCGCCTTACGCAGGGTGTCAGATTCCAGGTGTTCTACCCGCATACCGTACCACTCGTCAAGCCTCCGCATAATCGCCTCAGCCACCGCAGTCTTCCCAGCAGCCGGTAACCCAGTTATCCATAAAGCAAAACCTTCAGTCATCTGAAAATTCCCCCCAGATACTCGTTTACCCTCTCCGGCCTGAACTCCTCCTCGGAAAGCAGATTTTCTATAAAATTAAACAACTTTCTCCGCCTCTCAACAGGCAGCGTAGGATACCACACCGGGTTTCCAATTACCAGTCCGCGCCATATAAAAAAGGGCTGTATGACCTTCAGCATCTCCATGTCACCGGTCGCGTCAAAATAGGTCTTTATGAAGATGTTATAAAGCCTTTCAAATACCCCTTCCAGCCGCCCGTACCGCTGAATCGAAAAGAATATATAGTTAATAGCCATAGTCGCCACATCATCAGCAGGCTCTCCCCACTCCCCCCTTGCCCTGTCAAGCACAGTAAAATCCGTCTCCTCCCTGAAAAGAATATTCCACGGGTGGAAGTCACCATGCACCTGACAGAGCCGGCGCCCCCGATCCTTTATCTTCCACCGCCACTCCACGCAACCGGTCTCTATCTTTTTGAGTAATTCCGCAGTAATGAATTCATATCCCGTCCTGTAATTATCTATAAGCCCCATTATGCACTCGCCATAACCTATGAGGTCTCTTAGCCTCCTTGTGTACAGATGGGGGGCATCTTTTTTCACACTATGTATGGAGACAAGGTATTCTGCAAGCGCCTTTGCCCTATCTTCATCAACTGGTTCAAGCCTTTTTGCCGTAAGCAACCTCTCTAAATCCTTGTAATACCCATGTCCCTCCACAAACTCCGTAAGTATAAAAAATTCCTCTGCCTCACCCACAGTAATAACCTCCCCGTCAGGTGTAAAGGCGCCTGCATCTAAGGATCTTACATGTTTGGGTAACCTGTTATATGCAGAGTGATCCCATATAATACTCTGTGCCCTGTCAGAGAAGTGGTCATGCCCAAAGGTGTTGGGTGACATGGTCTCCAGCACAACGGTCTTTTCTTCATTGTTAACAGAGAACCGTATAAGGTAAGGCAGCCCATACCCAAAACCCTTAAGCTCACTTTCGCCTTCCTTCCCTATCTCACTGATAGACGATATGCGGACACCCCCTTTGTAGAGAGATGAAAGATATTCCTCTAAACGTTCTTTATTTAACTCCGGCATTGTTCAGAAATCCCTTTTTATTTCCCTTTAACCTTCCCCTCTCCCCACTGGGGATAGGGTGAGGGGGCGCCAATCTGAAATTTTGCAAATAATACCACTTGATATGGAGAATGACAACAAGATTTATCAGATTTATCCAAATTATAGCCTTTCTGAATTCCCCTTTGTGCTCTCGGGATGGACTGCGTGGACTTATATTTTTTGAACGAAATAAAGCCGGTCTTTGAAATGATAGATTATACCAACGAATACAATATATGCCTTGAGTGGTTACGTTTTTTTAAGAGGCTCGGGATGAGTTTTTAAATATATGGCCTAAATAAAGGATGCTGTGGAAGTAGATTTCTGGGGCAAAAGTCAAACTCTTTTTCACCACCTCCAACCGGTAGTCATACTGAATGCCTTGTTTCATATTCTTATCAATAAAACGATAACGGAATATTTCTTTACCATCACGCCCGAAATAGGGAATCAGACCGGAGAGGGAGGTATAGTCATCTTTCCCTTTCTCTGAGCGATGGATAACAAAGCCCTTACTTTGTCCTGTTCCCTGCCATGTTAAAATCACACGGCCTGCCTCCTCTGTAACTTGTAACGCTGAGGATGCTGGGGCTGCAGGTTTATCACCCTCCACCCTGCTGATCTCGATAACATTCCCCTTTCCATCTTCGATGGTAACAGACAAAGACGAAGGACCTTGATTCTGGAGTGCAACGACTCCAGTCGTTGCAGCAGTCTGGAGTGAAACACTCGTTGTGTTATCTTCTTTGCTTACATTCTCCTGAGACTTTCCACTTGCCTTCGCCTCTGCAACTGTTACCGGGATGACCTGATGGGCTGTGATCCTGCCCCGACTGTCCACATCCTGCAGCCAATAATAATAGGTCTTCCCAAGCTCAACATCACCATCCGTAAAGCTATACGTCGCCTTCCCTGATCCGCCCACATCCGGGATCATGCCTTTTGTGATGGGTGTAAATGGCCCGCCTGGGGTTTCTGCGCGCAGTATGGTGTTCTCTGATATATCGATCAAACTCCATACCGAGGAGATTGTTTCTTTTTTCAAAGATATTCATGGAAAGCCCCCTTTCAGAAATCTTTCCTTGTAAGATTCCCAGTTAATATTGATATCTTCATCGGCAAGCGTTAAGCTCTCTGCATATTTATGGAGATATCGCTCTCTTTCACCCCGACCAAAATAGGGGATCAGGTTGGAAATGGGAGTATAGTTGTCCTTTCCCTTCTCCGTGCGATGGAGGATGAAGCCCCTTACGCCCCCTCTTCCCTGCCAGGTGAGGACGAGCCTGCCTGATTCCTCCTTTACCTGTAGGGACAGACCTTCAGGTCTGTCCGAGTGGCCGCTTACCTGACTGTCCCCGCCCAATTCTTTGGTAAACCCTAAGCTACTGGTCTGAGCATCTGTACCTGCCATATCCTCGATTTTGCTGACCACGATCTATTTGAAAAGACTGGATTCCTGCTCCCCGCTTAAGGCCTGCGGGGACAAGCTTCGCAGGAATGACGAAAGATCGTATTTTCTGACTTTTTACGAGTCCAACATCATTAAGGAATGTAATAAATGTCTCATACCTTATGATATTTTAACCGGTTTATATTAAAATGCCCAGGTAATTCTATTGACTACTTACCTAAAGTGTTATATTGTGTAAGCCATAGGTAGGCTGTAGAAATGACAAATGACATACAAAATATAACAAGAAGTCCTTTAGGGAGGAAGGAAGCGCAATTTATTGCCAAAATAGGCATTCTTACGACTTTCAGTATTGCGGATGCACGCCGTGTCCTGGGCCACAAGAAAACCGATCCTACAAGGCAATTTCTGGAACGTCTTCAAACTAAAGGGTGGATAAAGCGCATCAGGCGAGGAAGATTCGCCATCATCCCGATCTCGTCAGGAGAAGACAGAACCCCTCAACTGCATGAATTCATCATTGCGATGGAGCTGGTGTCGCCGGCTGCGATTGCGTACTGGTCTGCACTTAACCATCACGGTATGACAGAACAGCTTCCCGGAACCGTATTTGTGGCAACCAACCATCCTGTGCGGCGGCCTCCAGGCGAGGTATTGGGCGTTAGCTACAAAATCATCTCGCTGCGGCCTGAGAG
>JACRGZ010000067.1 GCA_016234155.1 Nitrospirota bacterium
AACACTAAACAAAAAATGAAAAATGTTTAAGTGTTTTTTTGTGTCTCTTTTAGTTCTTTGAGGCAAATTTTCATTATTCATTTCTTGTTATATGTTTTTTATTTTCTTGAGGATCAAAAATAACACCTGCTGAGTAGTTACGATTAGTTAACTGGTAGATTAGGAGTAATTTACCTACTCAACTAATCAACCAATCAACTTTATTCAATTACCTTCGGCACCCTGAAAAACTCCTCTGTCCTGTCCGGTGCATTACCGAGGACCTTTTCCCTGTCAATTGATTTTTTTACCTCATCGTCCCGGAGCACATTCTTTACCCGCAAGACATGTGAAGTTGGTTCAACATCAGTTGTATCAAGTTCATTTAATTTGTCAACGTAGGTCAATATATTACTCAATTGAAGGGTGAAGGTCTCTATCTCATCTTCCTTCAGGGCAAGCCTTGCCAATTTAGCTACATGTTCTACTTCTTTTCTTGTTATCTTCATCTGGAAATACGAAGCTTCTGGAGTGCAAAATCTCCAGATTTTGCATGCAACGACTGGAGTCGTTGCACTCCACATTTACTCAATTTTCATCCTCCTTTGTGAGCCCTGGCTCATGGCGGTTTATCTGAAGATGCGACCCCCACTAAATTTATTATTATACATATCCGGGATATCAATTTCTATCTTTACTTTTGAACCCTTTTTAACCTCTCTCAGGAATCTCGATTCCGTTCTGTCTAATGATTGCCCGAAGATATTTCTTTTAGCTACGCTTGTCAGATGCAGGCGTTCCTTTGCCCGTGTCATCCCTACATAGCATAACCTCCGTTCCTCCTCTATGTCGTCTATACTGCCTAAAGCCCCTGCGTGGGGGAGCATCCCCTCTTCAAGTCCTGTAATAAAGACAACGGGAAATTCAAGACCCTTGGCGCTGTGGAGGGTCATCAGTGATACCCTGTCAGGATTATTTGCGATTTGCGATTTGCGATTTGCGATCTCATCCATATCGCTCAACAGACTTGCCTCATCTAAGAAGCCGGCAATCCCCGTCCCCGGCATCCTCTCCTCATATCTCTTGACAGCGGCAAGCAGCTCCATGACATTCTCTATCCGCTCCTCTGCGTTCTCGTCTTTCTTTAAGGCATCAGGATATCCTGTCATTTCAAATAAACGGCTTACAAATCCGGAAGGGGTCAGCTCTTTAATCGCCGCCTTTAACTTTTCTATTATAGCAGTAAAACCTCCAAGGCGGGGGTTGTCCGCTGATAGCTTTAATACCCCCTCGTATAACGGCACACTGTGAATACCCGCATATTCTTCTACCCGGTTCATCGTCACCGCCCCAATACCTCTGTGAGGGACATTTATTATCCTGCGGAGGCTTGTATCGTCTTCAGGCCGCAGAGAGACCTTGATGTAGGCAAGTATGTCTTTAATCTCTTTCCTTTCGTAAAACCTGAGTCCTCCAACAATAACATACGGCAACCCTGACTCTATCAGGACCTCTTCAATCACCCTTGACTGGGCATTTGTCCTGTAGAGGACGGCAAAATCGCCCGGCCTCCCCCCGTTTTTTATCATGGATCTTATACAGCGCGTTATATAATCTGCCTCATCCCTCTCATCACCTGCCCTGTGATAGACTACAGGCTCTCCTGCAGGGTTCTCCGTCCATAGTCTCTTCAGCCTCCGTCCTATATTTTTTTCTATTACTGTGCCGGCTGCGTCAAGGATGGAACATGTAGAGCGATAGTTCTGCTCAAGCCTGATTATTGTTGCCGATGGAAAGTCTGTCTCAAAACTGAGGATATTCTGTAATTCCGCCCCCCTGAAGCGATAAATACTCTGATCATCATCGCCGACGACACAGAGATTTTGATGTTTATCCGACAGGAGCATGATCAATCTGTACTGGGCAGGGTTTGTATCCTGGTATTCATCCACTAATATATATCTGAATCTGTCCCGGTATCTGTGTAAGATATCCGGATTCTTTTCAAAAAGTTCCGCACATTTCATTATAAGGTCATCGAAATCCATCGCATTAGAGTTGACTAATTTATCCTGATACAACCGGTATGCCGTCAACACCCTGGCATCCATCCCGAACTCTTTTGCTGTCTTTGAAAATTTATCCGGCGTTATCAGCCTGTTTTTGAGGTAAGAGATCCTCCGGGCGATCGAATTTGCCGGGTACAGCTCTTCATTTATATTGAGCTCCTTTACACATTCTTTAACCAATCCGGACTGGTCTGACTTATCATATATGGAAAAATCGTTCCGGTATCCTATAGCCTGACTATGTCTCCGTAGCAGGCGGAGACAGATAGAGTGGAATGTTCCGATCCATAAGCCGTTCATATTACCTCTTACTTGGCCCCCCCCACCCATACCCTCCCCCCCTGATTTGGTGTCGGGGGAGGGGTAGGGTGGGGGTGATTTCCGCACTCTCGAAATCCGCTCCTTCATCTCTTCAGCGGCCTTGTTGGTAAATGTAACCGCGAGTATATTATCAGGAGAAATTCCTTTGTTGTAAATTAAATAGGCGATACGATAAATAATAACCCTGGTCTTGCCGCTGCCTGCGCCGGCAAGGACGAGGAGCGGCCCTTCTGTATGTTCAACCGCCTTGCGCTGTGGCGGATTAAGATTTTCAAGAAGATCCATGCATCTCTCCTGCTAAATGCTTAAAGGACAGACCTGAAGGTCTGTCCCTACTGCTACCTTATAGCCGACTATAAAGGTCGGCGCTACATGCCACCTATTCCACTGTTACGCTCTTTGCCAAATTCCTCGGCTGGTCAACGTCACAGCCTCTGATGATTGCTATATGGTATGCAAACAGTTGAAGGGGTATGGCAAGCAGCACAGGGGTAAGTAATGGATCGAACTCAGGCAGATAGAATACATGGTCAACCCTGCCTGCAATATCCTGATCCCCTTCGGTTGCAAGGGCGATAACCTTGCCGCTCCTTGCCTTGACCTCCATTATATTGCTCAGCACCTTGTCATATACACTATTTTTTGTAATAAGTACCACTGACGGCATCTGGTCGTCAATAAGCGCTATCGGCCCATGCTTCATCTCCCCGGCAGGATAACCCTCTGCATGTATATAAGATATCTCCTTCAGCTTGAGCGCCCCTTCCAGGGCTATTGGATAGTTCGGCCCCCTGCCAAGGTATAAGAAATCTTTATAATGAGAGTATAACCTGGCCATCTCTTCAATCTTCTCATTCTTTTCCAGCACCTTTTCAATCAAATGCGGGAGTTGTGACAGCACCTCTAAGTGCCTTTTGCCGGCTCCCTGAGATACCACACCTTTTACCCTGCCAAGATATATTGCCAGGAGATATAATGCGACAAGCTGTGAGGTAAATGTCTTTGTGGCGGCGACGCCTATCTCCGGTCCTGCATGTGTATATATGACCCCGTCTGATTCCCTCGCAGCCGTGCTTCCGACTACATTGCAGATGGAAAAGGCCTTCCCCTTTTTCCTCTTTGCCTCCCTTATTGCGGCAAGGGTATCTGCTGTCTCTCCTGACTGGGTAATGGCGATAAGGAGTGACCCTTCATCAATAATCGGGTCTCTGTATCTGAATTCAGACGCCACATCTACCTCAACAGGTATCCTTGCCATCTCCTCTATCATGAACTTCCCTGCAAGGGCGGCATGCCATGATGTGCCGCAGGCCACAATGAATATATTCTTAAGGCCCTTTATATCATCCGCAGAGAGCCCTATCTCGTCTAAGTATACATTTCCTGTATCGTGGGAAAGCCTCCCACGGATTGTATCCATAATAGCCCTCGGCTGCTCATATATCTCTTTCAGCATAAAGTGCCTGTATCCCCCTTTTTCCGCCATTACAGGGTTCCATATTACCTTAGACAGCTCCTTTTCAATGGGGCTGCCCTCGATGTCCATAATCCGTATACCCTCAGGTGTAAGGGTGATGATCTCTTTATCATCTAAGAAAACCACGTCTCTTGTGTAGTTAAGTATTGCAGGTATATCGGATGCGAGAAATGCGCCACCCTGACATAATCCTGCAACTAAGGGACAACCGTTTCTTGCGCCAACAAGGATCTCAGGCTCCTCCTGTCTTAATACCGCAATCGCGTAGGCCCCCTTCACTTCTTTCAGCGCCTCCTGCACTGCCTCAACCAGTGAAAGTCCCCTCTTTACCTGACGGTCAATAAGGTGCGCAATGACCTCTGTGTCTGTCTCTGATGCAAAGCGCCGCCCCTCTGAGGCAAGCTCTTTCTTCAACTGCGAGTAGTTTTCTATGATCCCATTATGAACCACTACTATGTTGTCAACCCTGTGGGGGTGGGCATTCTCTTCTGAAGGGCGTCCATGTGTAGCCCACCTGGTATGCCCGATCCCGATAGTACTGAACGACTTTTCACCGGAGAGCGCCATCTCAAGGTTCTTCAGCTTCCCCACACATCTCCTGACCTCTATCTTGTTATCCTGGATAAAGGCAACCCCGGCAGAGTCATAACCCCTGTATTCAAGCCTCTTTAAGCCGTCAATCAATATGGGGACTACATTTTGATTACCGATGTAACCGATTATGCCGCACATATTTGCCTCCTCTACTGCTTTATAGTGCGGAATTCGGAGTGCGGATTGCGGAATTCTTATTCATTCCGCACTCCACACTCCGCACTCCGCAATTATACCATTTACTTACGGGATTTCTTTTTCCTTCTCTGCTCAACCCACCCCTCTCTGTTCTCCTGCTTTGCACGGCTTATGGCAAGCGCCCCCGGCGGGACATCCTTTGTCACTGTCGATCCTGCCGCTATAAACGCCCCGTCACCGATCTTTACCGGCGCCACAAACTGCACATCACTCCCGACAAAGACATTATCCCCTATAATGGTCTTATGCTTCTCCCAGCCATCGTAGTTGCAGGTTATGGTACCGGCGCCTATATTGACGCCGCTGCCTATCTCTGCATCACCGAGATATGTAAGGTGGTTTGCCTTTGACCCATCCCCGACAACCGCCTTTTTAAGCTCAACATAATTACCTATCCTGACATTTTTCCCCAGGATTGAACCCGGTCTCAGGTGTGCAAAGGGGCCTACCTGTGAACCGTCACCTATGGCGCTCCCCTCTATGACACAAGAATCTTTGATGGTTACACCGGACCCGATACGGCTGTCCGCTATCCTGTTGTTTGAATAGATTGTGCATGATTCCCCTATAGTGGTATCACCCTGAATGATTGTGCCGGGATATATGGTCACATCCTGACCTATGCTGACCCCCATATCTATGTATATAATCTCAGGGTTTATGAGTGTAACACCATTCAGCATATGTCCATTGTTGATCCGCCTCCTCATGAATTCCTCTGCACGGGCGAGTTCAATCCTGCTGTTAATCCCGATGACCTCTTCTGTCTTGCCTGTCTTATATGCAGATACCCGCAGCCCCTTTTTAATGCCGATCTCTATGCTATCTGTAAGATAGAACTCCTTCTGTGCATTCTCAGACCTGATCTCATAAATGATGTCAGACAAAAAGCCGCTGTCAAATACATATATCCCCGTGTTAACCTCCTTTATCGCCCTAATTTCATTATCCGCATCCCTCTCCTCTACTATTCTCAATAAAGAACCATCACTATTACGTACAACCCTCCCATAGCCGGACGGGTCTTCTACACAGGTAGTAAGCACCATCACTGAGGCGTGTTCTTTCTCATGGGCTGCTATAAGATCTGAGATCGTCTCAGAGGTAATAAGCGGGACATCACCGCACAGGATAAGCGACATTCCCTTGCAGCCACTTATGGCATCCATCCCTGCTTTTACCGCATCCGCAGTCCCCTTCTGCTCTGCCTGATGCACTATGTCAACGTCCTTACCGGATAATACATCCCTGACCTTATCAGCCTGATGTCCTATCACCACTACGGTCCTCTCAGAAGATATCTCCTCAGCGACTTTAACAGGGTAGAGTATCATCGGGATACCCGCTATGGGATGGAGGACCTTGGCAACTCTTGACTTCATCCTCTTGCCGAAACCTGCTGCTAAGATAATGGTGGCTATATTATTCATCTGAAAATGCCCTTTCAAATCCCCCCCTTACCCCATAATCCCCCTAAATCCCCCTTTAAAAAAGGGGGGTAAGTCCCCCTTTTCTAAAGGGGCTGGGTTCCCGTTGCTGC
>JACRGZ010000016.1 GCA_016234155.1 Nitrospirota bacterium
TGGGATAACTCTGCAATGGATGGTTATGCTGTGAAGTGGGATGATATAAAAGAGGCAACAAAGGAGAGGCCTGCTAATCTTAAGATAACCGGTGATATACGTGCCGGCAGCATGCCTGATAAGCCTGTGGGTAAAGGTGAGGCAATAAGGATTATGACAGGTGCTCCGGTGCCGGATGGGGCTGATACTGTTGTTAGGGTTGAAGATACAAAATATGAGGGTGATGTGGTCAGCATATTCCGCTCAGGAAAGAAGGGGGAGAATATAAGAAAGCGGGGAGAGAATGTCAAGGAAGGGGATATGGTCTTAAAAAAGGGGACACTAATTGGTTCTGGTCAATTGGGATCTCTTGCGATGATAGGTAAACCGGTTGTCACTGTCTTCAGGAGACCTGTAGTGAATGTCATGTCAACAGGGGATGAGCTTGCAGATTTTGATGAAAAACTCACAGAGAATAAAATTCCAAACAGCAACAGTTACGCAGTGGCCTCGCAGGTTATAGAGGCCGGAGGTGTTCCTCATGTGGTAGGTATAGCCAGGGACACAAAGGAGAGCACGAGAGAGAAGATAGGGCAGGGGCTTGTTGGTGATATGCTTATTGTCTCCGGCGGTGTTTCAGTAGGCAAGTATGATTTTGTTAAAGATATATTAAAGGAATACGGGATTGACATGAAATTCTGGACTGTCGGGATAAGGCCGGGTCATCCCATTGCATTCGGGACCGTTGGAGAGCGACCGGTCTTCGGACTGCCAGGCAATCCTGTATCCACGATGGTGACATTTGAGGTCTTTGCAAGACCGGCCCTCATGAAGATGGGTGGCCATACCTCATATTTCAGGCCTACTGTAGATGCTGTTGTTGAAGAGGAGTTCCATGACAGACCGGGAAGGACACATTATGTAAGGGCGATTGCAAGATATAAAGATGGAAAATATCTTGTGAGGTCCACTGGTACGCAGGGGAGTGGTGTTTTAATGTCAATGGCATATGCCAATAGCTTTATGGTGCTTCCACCTGATAAGGAGAAGGTGTTAGTTGGTGAGATTGTAAAGGTACAGCTCATTGGCAGGCCGATTGAACATGATTGATGTCGGAAGTGGGAAGGGATTTGTTTCAGAATGAGCGATAACAGAGAGGTTAACAGGAGGGAGTTTTTTAAAGGTGCGTTTGCAGATATTGCAAGGATGGTAGTTGATGTTGTGGCTCAAAAAGATACTAATAATCCTCCGAAGAAAAGGGATTACCTTCGGCCGCCTGGTGCAGTAGGAGAGGGGCTCTTTAGTACCTTATGCACAAGGTGCGATGAGTGTATCAAGGCCTGTCCCCATATGTGTATAAGAGGTGCGGATACAGATTCAGGTGCAAGGGTTGGCTCACCTGTAATAATCCCAAAAGATGCAGCATGTAAACTATGTGTTGACTTCCCATGTATAAAGGCATGCAAAGAAGGTGCATTAAAGCCTGTAGAGGATATAAGAAAGGTAAGAATTGGCGTAGCTTTAATTGACAGGAGGAGATGCCTTGACTATGTTGGAGGTAATAATTACCTGTGTCAGCAGTGTTATAAGCAATGTCCTTTAAAGGATGAGGCAATATATCTTGAAGGAACAAGGCCGGTTGTAAGGGCCGAGAGATGTACGGGATGCGGAATCTGCGAGTATATTTGCCATGAGATAACTTCCCCATCTGCCGTAAAGATATTTGTAAGAAGGTAAGACTTATGAAAAGCAATAAATCTACTTCTGAATTAAAGGCATGAGATAACGCCCCTGATGAAATGGATATGAAAATCTGGATTGATGCAGACGCGTGCCCCCGGGTCATCAAGGATATTGTATTTCGTGCCTCGCTGCGACTTGAAGTTCCGGTCTGCCTCGTAGCAAACCAGGATATGTCGAAATCTCACTCACACCTGATAACGTCCGTAATGATAGCCGGAGGTTTTGACGCCGCGGATGACCATATAACACAACATACTACAGCAGGGGACATAGTGATTACCGCCGACATACCCCTTGCTGCCCGCATTATTGCAAAGGGAGGGGTAGCCCTCGACCCCCGGGGGGATATATACACAGAGGAGAATGTAGGAGAACGGCTCTCCATGCGCAACCTGATGCAGGAACTCAGGATGGAGGGACTTGTCCGCGGCGGGCCTGCCCAGTTGGGCCTGCCAGACCGGCAGCGTTTTGCCTCAGCCTTAGACCGCCTGCTGACCTCCATACTGAAGGAAAGGCGTTAACAGCGAGACGTCTAAGATAAAGGGGTGCAGGTATTGAAAAAGCTTTTCCTATGGGGGGCAGTTGGCTTGCTGACTACCGCTTTCCTCGATCCGCTAATGTATTCCATGCTTGACCAGCCGATCCCATGGTTCAGGGATGTGATAATGTTTGGAGGCGGAGTTGCGTGCTTATACCTGCTGGTAAAATTCCGCAATGAACTGTGATGTCAAAATACTTCCGGTCAATTACAATGTCCCGGACCACAAAAGAATATTGTAGACAAATAGGGAAATTATGAACATAAAATGTTTTTGACGAGGGAGAACTTTCACGAGATTCAGTTATTAAGGATTTCTTAATAACTGCAGCGGACGGCAAAAAATATCAAACAAAATTTTATAACCTGGACATGATTATATCCATCGGCTACAGGATAAAATCACACATTGCCACGCGCTTTCGCCAATGGGCAACCCAGCAACTGAGAGAATTGACGAATTGGAAAAACAGGTATCCGAACGCAAAGAACAGTCCGAAATGCTGATGCAGTCAGTTTTACGAGAAACGTTTGCTGGATGACGAATTATTCTGGGAGTTTGTATAATGAGTGCAATTGAGAAAGTCATTAGATTTTAAGATTGGTGTACAGAATTATACATGATGTCCCTACGATTATTCCCATAGAGAAATAATTGGGTGCTGTCCATATTTAAACCCCGGAGTATTATATGTACTCAATGGCGAGGAGTACTTTCTTCCTGTACTAAACAACCTTGGCGGTTTTGCAGAATACAATATTTCAAGTGGTAATCAGCATCTTCTCTATTTGGCTGAAAACAATATTTGAGAATCATGCCTTATATTACAACCTTTCATTATGGTAATAAGTAAAATTAAACCATCCAGTGAAAGATTGGAGGTCGACAGGGTGTTTGTAGCCCTACCAATAATCTGGGGTTACATGGACATTGACGGAAAGGATGTGGTAAGAAATAGGCTGCGGGCCAGTAGGGGAATAGGCTGCCAGTATGGCCGTATTATTCGGTAAGGACCAACTTGACACCAACTTGACAATATCTTGAAAAGTGATGAATAATGTAGCAGATTTTGCGTTATACAGGAGTGGGCGTAGTAGGCGATAGGCTGCCAGAGAATGCAGTGCTCTTGCAGCTTACTTAATAGTTATGCAACAAATACACACATGAATAAACAGGAAATCCTTTCGGAAATAAAACGCATTGCGGAAGAAAACGATGGCAAAGCACCTGGCTTTCAGCGCTTTGCTGCTGTGACGGGAGCTTGCAAGTCGGATTGGTACCCAA
>JACRGZ010000070.1 GCA_016234155.1 Nitrospirota bacterium
CCCTTGTCTCCACTGATTAGTACAAAGTGTATCCCTCTGTGTGCAAGGGCCTGATGGGTTACTATCGACAATATGTGTCCATGTTCTGTCGAAACAGCTTTGAGAAAACTCTTCCTTGCAGGCATATTATAAAATATATCCCTTACCTCTATTTCTGCGCCGGTGGGACAACCACATTCCATATTTTTTATGAGACTGCCGCCATCTATCTCCAGATACATCCCTGTGGCAGCATCCTTTTCCCGTGTCTTAAGTCTGACTCGGGCCACTGCTGCAATGCTCGCAAGGGCCTCACCTCTAAAGCCTAATGTCCGTATATTGAAGAGATCATCGGGTGAAGAAAGCTTGCTTGTGGCGTGTCTCTCAAAGGCAAGGATGGCGTCTTTGCTGCTCATACCTGCGCCATTGTCTGCAACAGAGAGCAGTCTTGTCCCGCCCTTTTCTACTTTTATTACTATATGTGTGCTGTCTGCATCTATTGAATTCTCTATAAGTTCTTTTAAAACAGAGGCGGGCCTTTCAACCACTTCGCCGGCAGCAATTTGATTAATCAAGTTCTGAGGAAGGAGTTTTATCTTGTCAGACATGGATTCACTTCAACTCGCTCAACTTAACCTTCGCCAGCATCGCTTCTTGAGAGTATGGAAATTGTTCCACAACCTTCTTCAAATAGAGGGCCGACATCTCTTTATTACCAAGCTTTTCATAGCCATAACCCATCTTTAACAATGCACTGACTACCTTGTCACTCTTTGGATAATCAATGGTCACACTCTCGAATGCCGCTATAGCCTTAGGATAATCGCCTTTACTGTAGTAACATTCCCCTATCCAGTATAACGCATTTGGCGCTAAGTTTCCTGTCGGCGACTGGCGGAGATAATCAGAAAACCCTGCAATAGCAAGGTCATAGCGGCCTGCCGTATAGTCCTTGTATGCCTGATTGTAGAGTCCTGAGGTGGCAGTATCAGTACCTTCCCGAGTAGGTTCAGATGGTATTTGAACAGGCTGTGGGGAAGGCGGTGGTGTTGTCGGCGGTGGCGGAACTGGAACCCTCGTTGTCGTCTCAGGTTTGACAGGCCTTCCATGTTTATCCGACTCTACATCTTTGCCCGGCAGGAGTATCTTTTCCGGCTGCCGCTGAACCTCTGCCGTCCTGGCATCTATCATGTCAATCTTCCTTGACAGCTCTTGCAGTAACACCTCTTGATCATTCATCCCCTCTGATAATTCAGCTAATTTGTGATTGTTTTCCTCCACCCCGCCCTGTATAACCTGGACGTCAGTGGAAAGCTGGTTTAACCTGACCTCAAAATCTGCCTGATTTTTCTGGAGCGTATCTATAGATCCAACGGTCTGTGACTCAACCTTCGTAATCCTCTCTCTGACCTCTCCCATAATCTGATCCCCTCGCTCGGACTGCTGTGCCTGTTGAAGAATAGAGACATCCCTCTGTGTCTCTAACAATATACCCTTCATCCTCCTTACCTCATTTTCCATATCTATGTAGTCTGACTGCATGGCACAGCCGGCGATGGATAACGCTACTATCATGCTCATTAATACTACATATATCTTTTTCATCTCAGAACCCCTTATTGTCCTTATTACGTTCACCTGAAAATCTTCTTAAATCAAAAGTCAAACAACCCACTTCGTGGGTACCCCGAATGTAATGTAAAATGCAAAAAGAATTATTCTCTTTGCATTTCCTAATTTTTTAATTTTACTTTTTCATTTTGATTTTTGCATTCTGCATTTTCAATGTCAATTCGGCGACCAGTCTGGCCCCCAATTATTCCCCCCATTGTTTGTCAACTTCTCTAAGCTGCTCCCATCTGCATTCATCGCGTATATATTCCACTTCCCCTCTCTTGATGAAGTAAAGACAATCCGCTTGCCATCAGGCGACCAGGAGGGGGATTCATCGCTCCCCGACCCGTTCGTCAGCTCAGTCAGACCACTCCCGTCAGGGTTGACTGTACAGATACGGAAACCAGTATTGCGCCTGCAGGCAAAGATGATCCTGTCCCCTTTTGGCGACCATGCCGGGTCACTGTTATACTCCCCTTTAAATGTCAGACGGTGTGTGTTTGTACCGTCAGCCTTCATGACGTATATCTGCGGAGCGCCACCCCTGTCTGATGTAAAGGCTATCTCATACCCTGTTGGAGACCATGTTGGAGAGACATCCTCTCCGCGTGCATACGTAAGCCTTCTTGCCCCTTTCCCGTTCTTGTCCATTGTATATAGCTCTGCATTGCCGTCCCTGCTCGATGCAAAGGCTATTGTATTCCCGTCAGGAGACCATGCAGGGGACATATCCAGCCCGGCATAATCTGTAAGCCTCCACCTCTTGCTCGTGCTTAAATCTACCACATACAAATCCGGATTACCATCCCTGTATGACGTATATGAAATAAGTGAACCATCCGGCGACCATACGGGCGAGAGGTTGATCGACCTGTTCCCGGTTATCATCTTTGGAGAATGCCCGTCATAATCCATTATATAAAGCTCCTTATGCCCTGTCTGGTCCGAGATATACACAATGCGTGTCTGAGCAATCCCCTTCTCCCCTGTCAATCTGAATACTATCTCATCTGAAAACCTGTGCACTATCCTCCGGAGGATATTGTCATTTCCTATATATTTTTTTGCATAGACCAGTTCGCCGCTGCCTGTTTCATAGAGCCTCCCGTCTATTTTAATCTTTTTCTCCTCCTGAGTAACATATGCTAACACCAGGGCGTTAATCCCTCCTGATATTAATTCCACCCGGATAACCTCGTCCAATCTTGAGGGAACCCCTTTAATCTGAATCTCTCTGCTTTTTAACACATCAAAATATAGTGACCTCTCAAGATCATACTCAAGCACTTTACCCACGGCAGACTTAATTGCAGCGTTATCACCAGTAATTACCACTGTAACGGGGATCTTCCGGATCTCGCCTTTTAATGTCTCTAAATAGACCTCTTCAGCAAAGGCTGATTTGAGCAGCAGAGTAAGTAACAATATTATATATAAAATATAAAAGATGCCTCCCCTCACCTATGTTCCGGCTATCCCCCCTTCCCTCCAAATATAAATCTGTAGTAGACCTTCAGGGAATCCTCCTTATAGCCCAGTGGCAGAGGTGGAAATGGATTTGAAAGGTTAACAGCCCTCAGGGCGCTCTGGTCAAAATAATGATCTCCTGATGACTCTGCAATCCTCACATCGATGATTTTTCCATTCCTGTGGACAATAAATTCTATAAGGGTCTGCCTCACCCTGTTGTAAGCCACAGGCTGAGTCCATCTGTTATCAACCTTATTTTTTATTAAACCAAGATAATAGTCATATTTGAAGGAAGGAATATTCACTACAGGACCGCTTACCATGGGGCCGTCCGGCACAAGCCTTGCCTCTTGAGCAGAAGCCGCCTGTTCTTTGCCCTCTGCATCGGCGGACAGACCTGAAGGTCTGTCCCTACTATCATCCTTACTCCCTCCCCCTTTATGTGGAGGGGTTGGGGTGGGGGTAACTTCCTCCACTTTCTCATTTTTCATTGGCTCATTTTTCATTGGCTCAAGAATAGGAACCTTGGCACTCTGAACACTCTTTGCTTCCCCCAGCTTCTCAACCTTCTTTACAGCCTCCGCCCTATCTTTCTTTTGTACCTCCTGTATCTTCAGCTTCTCCTCCTTACCCCTTTCTACCTTAGGAACACCCGGTATAACTGATGGACTTTCCTCCGGCAAACTTATAATATTAACATGTATCGCAGTAAGAGGTGCATATCTTGCCGTTGATAAGTCATACATTTTAAATATATTTGATAAGAATATGCCGGATAAGATCACTAAGTGAAACAGGAGGGATATTGTAAACATCCATTTTAGATTTGTATCTGCCCCTTGCCTGAACATAAGGTGATTATTATGAACTTTCTCTCCATCAACATAGATATTGCTATCCCTGTCTACAGTAAGAACTATCCTCTGCTCCTACATTTGTCATTTGTACCGGATATCTGCATCCAATAAAAATCGGGCTGATGAGACTTTAAGGTTAATGGCGGGGCCGACGAGACTTGAACTCGCGACCTCCTGCGTGACAGGCAGGCGTTCTAACCGTACTGAACTACGACCCCGCGAGTTGATGCTGAAAAACGCCCATCTGCGGCGTCAGGAATTAAAATTTGAACTTCAACGTACCAGTAAGTACGCCTCAGCTCAAATCTTAATTCCTTCCTTCGGGTACCCACGAAGTGGGTGTGGGCATTTTTGAGCATCAACTCTATAGTTTTTGCTACAATATGCTACGTTGGACTCCTCAGAAAATCCTCGACGTACTAATAAGTACGCCTCCGGTTTTCTTCGTTGTCTTTGTCCTTCACTTGACCCCTTGAATCCTTGACCCCTCGAACCCTTATTTTTAAATGGTAGGCGGAACA
>JACRGZ010000068.1 GCA_016234155.1 Nitrospirota bacterium
ATACACTGATATGGACAACCAGACTCCTTCGTCCATCAGGGTCTGTATTGATGCCGCATGTTATGCAATGGCTGTTGATACGGCGGCATCGGCTACACTCAGGGATGGGGATTATACAAACGGAGAGCAGTATGTATACAGCTCAACGCTGACGGATGGGACTCATAACTATTACTTTGATACCTCTGACGGGCTTGAAGGTGGATCGTTGCCTCCTTCCGGAAACCTGAGCGGTCCTATTGTCACAAATACTTACACACCGGCAGGGACAAACGTTGTTGTGAAACCGGATGTAAATGTGACTATAACATTTGACGAGGTTACGACTACGGGTGATACATACGTTACAAACTCACAGACCGGTTCTTCCCTCCCGTCCGGTTACTTGCATGGCTCACCGCCTGCTTACTTTGACATATGGACTACTGCGACATTCACCGGTAAGGTCAGGATGTGCTTCACTTATGATGACCAGAGGTACTTTGGTGTAGGTTATGGTGGTGAGAGGGGATTGAGGTGGCTGCACGTTGAGACCGGTTCGTTCAGGGATCGCACAGTGACATTAGATGTGAATACCAATTTTGTCTGCGGCGACGTGTATAGTTTCTCAGAATTTTCTGCCGCAGTAGAAGAAGCGACCCTAGTGACCCTTACATCCTTCAGGGCCACCGGTCTGGATGGGAAGGCAGTGCTTACATGGGCTACGGCGGCTGAGATAGACAGCATGGGCTTTAACGTATTACGTGGTCCGTCTATCAATGGTCCATTTAACCGTATCAATAACTGGCTTATCAGGTCAAAAGGGACACCTACCCGTGGGATGACATACACTTATGAGGATATTGATGTGGAAAATGGGATTACATATTTCTATAAGCTGGAGAATGTGGATATTAACGGGGGGATCGCTGCCCATATGATAGCTTCAGCCACACCAGCAGCCCCTCCAGCCTCCGAAGCTGAAATGGGAACAGATTTGAAATATGTTTCCACTACTAAGCCGGCAGCACAAGGGCCGGCCACAGCTCAAACTCCGGCCATTCAGACACAAAAGCCTGCAGAGGCTATGCCGCCGGTAGTTGTTATCGAGCAGCCTTCTGTCCCTGCTGAACTACCCGCGGAGGTTACTGTGGAGGAGACTGTGCCACAGGATGTGAGTAAAGAGGTTACAGAAGAGATGCCGTTACACCTCCCATCTGAGACTGTAAAATATGCATTAAAGGAGGAAAAGGGGGTAGGGGATGAGTATCCTACGCCAAAGGACTTTGCTTTACGTATCGAAGATGATGAGGGTAATGAGATTTCTGTCAGGCAAATTGGAGAGGTGATACCAAAAGACCCATTTGAGACTACAGTTGATGAGGATGGGAAGATAACCCTCAGGTGGTCTGCAAAGGGCGCTCTAAAAGGCTTTGATATACTGAGAGGGGATTCATCCGGTAAGGAGTTTGTAAAGGCAAACACGATTCCGATACCATTCTTTGCCTCTCAGGCAGATGAGAAGGGGCTTTTATACGCATTCAAGGATGGAGGGACCGCAAAAGAGGGGTTATATAAATACAAGATCGTAACAATAATGCCTGATGGGACACTTAGAGAGTCTAAGATTGTCGAAGCCGGTACAGAACTTAAAAAGAGACCTGAAAAACCTGACGCAAAACCTGTCCTGAAGGGGGTCCCCCCAGAAAAACAATAACTGCAGGCACGGAAAATGCAAAAATATAGATTAGTGAGGTTCTTGCAAAAGTCCCCATTTTGTCATTCCCGCAGGGATTCTGAGCGGGAATCTGGTTCTAAGTGCTTGAAAAAGCATATCCCCGATAGAAGATTTCGGGGATGACATAGACTTTTGCAAGAGCCTCTAGTAAATAGATAATGAAAAAATACATCTTTCTACTGATCATAATTCCATTCCTTACAAATTGTGGCGCAGGCGGCGGGGGTGGTGTCGTCAATAACCCCGGCGGGGGGGATGACGGTACCTCGAATAAACCCAACACTGCATGTTCCGGCAGTAGTAATATTGCAAAGATCAGGATAAAAGAAGATGGGGTCTACAGGATAACCTATTCAGCCCTCTGCAGCGCCGGCATTAACCTCTCCGGGACAGACATTACCACCCTGAAGATGACAAATCAGAAAGACGAGGTTGCTATTGATGTGGTTGATAGCAACGGCAACGGTGTTTTTGATGATGGGGACTATGCAGAGTTTTATGGCAAGGTATTAGCCCGCGATGATAGCCGGTTCAGGTTTACTGAGACCAATGTATATTGGTTGTCTGCAGAGGTGGGGGGGAGAAAGAGGATTGAAAAAATAGCCAGTGACCCTCAGATAACAGAGACAGAGACCACCTTTTTAAAGACCCTACACCTTGAGAAGGATACATGGTATGTTCAGGAAAGCTATCCTGAGATTACATCACCTTCTGATATAAGGGCTGATATAAGGGAGCATTGGTTCTGGGGGAACCGGATTTATCCCGGAGATAAGATAAACCTCACATTCAGCACCAGATATATTGACAGGAGCGTACCCGTTTCCCTGAAAATACGCCTCCAGTCTGTCAGCTTAAACCACTATACTAAGGTTTATGTTAATGGCAAACTTGTATCAGAGAAGATATGGGAAAGTCAGAATCCCTATGATATAGAAATTTCCGGTGTGGATCCGTCAATCTTCTATAATAGCGGTCCTAATAATCTTATTGTTGAGAGTGCAGGCGGCGGCCTCTTCTATCTTGACTGGTTCGAGGTTACATACTCAAGGTTCTACGGGGCGGAATACAATGAGATTGAGTTTACCGGAAAGGGGCGAATCAATCTGTCGAACTTTAATGAGGCAGATATATCCATATACAATATATCTGATCCTGGTAACCTCAAAAAGATTATACCCCTGAGCATTGAGGTGTCCATTGAGGGGTCTGTTTTGTCGGGATATACAGCCACATTCTCGAGTCTGCAGGAGAGTGAAGGGAGGTTCCTTGCCTTTACCACCGGCGCAAGGAAAACACCTCTTGCTCTCGAGGCATATGTCCCGGCAGGCATTGGCTCTAATAGTAATAGTGCAGACTATATAATAATTACCCATGAGGACTTCTATGATGCCATTATACCTCTTGCCGGTTACCGGGCTAACGAGGGTGGAGGTTACAGGGTTCTTACAGTAAAGATAAAGGATATCTACGATGAGTTTAGTGATGGCATTGAGACCCCGCAGGCTATAAAAGAGTTTCTCACTTACGCCTATAAAAATTGGGCTGCAAAACCCCGCTATATTTTGCTTGTGGG
Source organism: Nitrospirota bacterium (assembly GCA_016234155.1). Taxonomy (GTDB): domain Bacteria; phylum Nitrospirota; class 9FT-COMBO-42-15; order HDB-SIOI813; family HDB-SIOI813; genus JACRGZ01. The sequence continues at coordinate 3,294 of JACRGZ010000068.1, forward strand.
TGATGCCACTATAGACTTCAAGGATGTGAGCGGTTACGGGAGCGCGGACGGCGTTAAAAGCTATGTGCCTGCCTATCTGTATAATTATCCCGGGCTTGGAGAGGTGCCGAGTGACAACTGGTTTGTAGATGTAGAGGGCGATGTGCTCCCCGAGATGAATATTGGAAGGATTCCCGCAAAATCTCCTGCTGATGTATCTGCTGCAATTAATAAGATTATCTCTCATGAACAATCTATTTACAGATCTAATAAAATAGTGCTGATAGCAGACCATGACCCGACATACATTCAACCAATCTTTGAAGAACTATCTGAGTCTATTGAAGGACTAATCACTGGGGGATACGATGTTTTAAGGCTATACCAAAGGGAGTACTTAGATGATCTCAGGGCAGGGATTATCTCTTCAATAAATTCGGGTTCACTGATAGTTAATTACACTGGGCATGGATCAGTTGTGGATTGGACAAAAGATGATGCATTTTCATCTGAGGATATTGTGTATCTGACGAACAAAGGTATCTACCCCTTTATAGTAGCCCTTAACTGTCTGAATGGGTATTTTGTGTTACCTGACGATGGTGTTTATAAGGATGGCAATAAACAATATCCATCTATAGCTGAGACATTCCTGTTATCTTCAGAAAAAGGCGCTGTGGCTGTATTTGCAGCGAGTGCAATAGGTTATCCATCCGAACATGACCCGCTTGCACAGGCATTGTATGAAATCCTTTTCAGTGAAGGATTAACATTGGGCGAGGCAGTAACAAAGGCAAAAGTGGATGCCTATCAAAACGGAGAGATTATGGAGCACGTGGTGGAGACCTTTATCTTCTTCGGGGATCCGGCGACGAGATTGAAATGAAATCCCCCTTCATCCCCCTTTATTAAAGGGGGAAAAAGGGGGATTTAAAAAGGCCTCAGGCCCTTTTTTGGAGGAGGTGCAAGGAGGTTTATAAACTACTTGCCGGGCCTGAGGCCAGATTTAAGGGCTAAGATCCTCTCTTTTGTAAGTATTAATTTCACTAAAAGTGAAACTCTCGCTTCTCTGAAGCGACCTACTCTCCCCAATAGAGAATCGGGGTATCTTCAAGGATCTTAGCCCACGCTCCTATCTATGCTTAATATAGCTCCAGGATATGGTAGAGTCAAGTAAAGGGGTGAACATTTTTCTTGCTAACATGCATCCGTTTATGTTATATATTTTGCTCATAGTTTAACCATATCCGGTTTAAGCCGTTTAAACGGCTTAAACTGCTTACAAGGGAGGAACTTAAATGGGAAGGGTAAATTTTCAGTTCACATCAGAGTCTGTTACAGAAGGACATCCGGATAAGATAGCTGACCAGATATCTGATGCTATCCTGGATTCGATTATTGCAAATGACCCGATGTGCAGGGTCGCATGTGAGACGCTTGTTACTACAGGGCTTGCCTTTGTGGCAGGTGAGGTTTCAACCTGCACTTATGTAGAGATACCTGACATTGTGAGAGAGACCATCAAGGAGGTAGGGTATACAAGGGCAAAATACGGGTTTGACTATGAGACATGTGCGGTCATGACAGCGATCCACTCCCAGTCGCCGGACATAGCAATGGGGGTTGATACGGGTGGCGCCGGTGACCAGGGACTTATGTTCGGATATGCAACAAACGAGACAGAAGAATACATGCCAACCCCCATCTTGCTTGCCCACAAACTTACACGAAGGTTAGCAGAAATCAGGAAAAAAGATATCCTCCCTTACCTGAGACCGGATGGAAAATCCCAGGTTACAGTGGAGTATGTTAACGGGAAACCTCAAAGGGTCTCTACAGTAGTCATTTCGACTCAGCATAGTCCTGACATAACACTTAAGGAGATACGCGAGGATATGATAGAGAAGGTCATCAAACATGTTATCCCGCAACATCTGCTGGACGAGGAGAATATTACATACCATATAAACCCTACCGGCAGGTTTGTCACAGGCGGTCCCCAGGGTGATACAGGGCTTACCGGCAGAAAGATCATAGTTGATACATACGGTGGTGTCGGAAGTCACGGAGGCGGTGCATTTTCCGGCAAGGACCCGACAAAGGTAGATCGTTCCGCCTCTTATATGGCCAGATACATTGCAAAGAATATTGTTGCGGCCGGTATATCGGAAAAATGTGAGGTCCAACTTGCTTATGCAATAGGTGTTACAGATCCGGTCTCAATACTGGTAGACTCGTTTGGTACACGTAAGATCCCGCAGGAGAAGATTGTTAAGCTTGTCAGAGAGTTTTTTCCATTAAGCCCTAAGGGTATTATTGAACACCTCCAGCTTCGCAGGCCTATCTATAAAAAAACGTCAGTTTATGGACATTTTGGGCGTACAGAACCTGAGTTTACATGGGAGAAGACAGATATGGCAGAGCCGCTGAAGAAAGCGGCAGGATTGTAATTAAAGGGTCAAGAATAAAGGGTCAAGGGTCATGGGTCAAGGGTCATGGGTCAAGGGTCATGGGGCCAGTTTTTACATGATCCATGACCCTTGACCCTATCATAAAAGGAGGCTACATGGACTACGATATTAAAGACATCAACTTGGCGGACAAGGGGAGACTCCGTATAGAATGGGCAGAGCAGAATATGCCTGTATTGAGGCTTATCAGAGAGAGGATCAGGAAAGAAAAACCCTTAAAAGGGGTCAGGCTATCTGCGTGTCTCCATGTAACGACTGAAACGGCCTGTCTTGTTCAGACCCTTAAAGATGGGGGCGCTGATGTTGTCTTGTGCGCCTCAAATCCTCTCAGCACTCAGGATGATGTTGCTGCGTCCCTTGTCAGGCACACTGAAATCCCTGTGTTTGCCATAAAAGGGGAGGACAACGATACCTACTACAAACATATATATGCGGCATTGGACCTGAACCCCAATATTACAATGGATGACGGGGCTGACCTTGTTTCGATACTACACTCGAAGAGAAGACACCTGCTTCCTAACGTAATAGGTGGGACGGAGGAGACCACTACAGGAGTAATACGCCTTAAAAGTATGGCGGACAGGGGGGTATTGAGATATCCGATCATTGCCGTAAATGATGCCATGACCAAGCACCTGTTTGATAACAGGTATGGTACTGGTCAGAGCACTGTAGACGGGATAATGAGGGCAACGAACCGGCTTATTGCCGGGACTGTATTTGTTGTGGCCGGTTATGGCTGGTGCGGGAGAGGAATTGCCATGAGGGCAAAGGGTTTTGGCGCTGATGTTGTGATAACAGAGATAAACCCGCTTAAGGCCCTTGAGGCTGTAATGGACGGGTTCAGGGTGATGCCGATGTTAAATGCAGCAAAGATAGGTGACTTCTTTGTCACTGTTACAGGTGACATAAATGTTATAAGGGAAGAGCACTTTAAGGTAATGAAAGACGGGGCGATTATCTGTAACTCAGGGCATTTTAATGTGGAAATAGATATACCGTCACTAAAGAAGCTCAGTAAGAAGAGGAGGATTATACGGGAGTTTGTCGAGGAGTATACCTTGAAGGACGGGAGGTGTATTAACCTTCTAGGAGAGGGGAGGCTCATTAACTTAGCATCTGCCGAGGGACACCCTTCAAGCGTCATGGATATGAGTTTTGCCAACCAGGTACTCTCTGCAGAGTATATAGTAAAAAAGGGTGGTGAACTCGAAAAGAACGTCTATCCCGTTCCGGAAGATATAGACCGTGAAATTGCCAGACTGAAGCTGGATGCTATGGGGATAAAGGTAGACAGGCTTACTAAAGAGCAGCGCAAATATCTTGCATCATGGGAGATGGGGACATAAAAATTAAAAATGCAAAATGAAAAATGCGAAATTTAGAATTTTGAATTGCAATTTTGAACTTTCATTTTTGATTTTTTAACCTTCAGATTTAAGCACCTCAATTATAGCCTCGAGGGCCGGCACCATGGTCTGCTGAAGTTCGCTGTCTGTCGATGCGGCAACGATATGCATTATGCCATTAAGGTCTCTTGTGACCCTGTTTAATTTTTCTTTCAGCCTTGTATTCGTTTCTCTCAATGTATTAAGCAGTTGCTGATTTTCAATCCTGAGACGTTTCCTCTCAAGGGCCTTTTTTGTCACAAAACTTAGTTGTTTTATATTATGCAGCGGCTTATTCAGGTAATCAAATGCCCCCCCGTCCCTTAATGCCTCTATAACGCTGTCCATTGTGCCGTGTCCTGTGAGGATAACCACCTCTATATTCGGGTCCTTTTCTTTCGCCCTTCTGAGCACCTCCATCCCGTCTATCTTTGGCATCTTGAGGTCTGTAATAATGAGGTCAAACTTGATCTTGTCAAGCAGGGAGAGTGCCTGCTCCCCGTCATAGGCGGTTAATATCTCATATCCCCTGTTACTGAGATGTCTTTCAATCAGCTCAAGTATATCCTCATCATCGTCAACCACTAAAATGGTATCACTTCCCATATATCCTCCTCTAACGAATGAGCAATGAGCAATGAGCGATGAGCAATGAGCAATGAGTGATGATTTTACTCATTGCTCATCGCTCATCGCTTCATTCCCCTTCCCTTGATAAGGTTTTTTCTGACCTCTTATTTTTTTCTCTCGGAATCTTTCGCCGCTCAGCAGGAAATTCAAGTGTAAACCTTGTCCCTGTCCCTACCCTGCTTTCCACATTTATGGTGCCTCCATGTTCCTTTATTATTGAATATCCTATAGAGAGCCCGAGTCCTGTCCCCTTCCCTACTTCTTTGGTGGTAAAAAAAGGGTCAAAGATCTTATCCATAATATTATCCTCTATACCGGTACCGGTATCGCTTAATATCACCCTTATCCCTGAAAGCGCTTCCTTGCCTTCCTCTTTACTGTTGAATACAGAACGGGTCTGGACGGTAAGTATACCTTCCCCCTTTTCTTCCATGGCATCTCTTGCATTTGTTATCAGGTTCAGAAATACCTGCTCGAGCCTGTTATGGTCACCCCATATCTTCGGGATAGTCTCATCAAACTCCTTCACGATCTCTATATTATGGTTTTTAAGCTGCTGAGTGACTAAGGTGAATGAATCATTCAGGACACTGTTTAAATTCACCTGTTCAAATGTCCCCGAGGATTGCCTTGCGAATGCCCGCAGGTGGTCTATAATCCTCATCATTCGGCCTGTCTGCTTTTCGATCAGCTTGATATCCTTTCTAACCGCCTCCGGGATTGAGTTTCCATCCAGCAGCTCCTGGGCATGACCGCGGATTACCATGAGCGGCTGGTTAAGCTCGTGTGCGACACCAGCCGCGAGCTCCCCTACGGCAGCCAACTTTGCAGACTGTGTTAATTGTGCGTTTGTAGATTTGATGTCCTGATACGTCTTCTGGAGATACTCGGCCATTTTATTAAATGACCTTGCAAGTTCCCCAAGTTCATCGTTCAGAATGATTTTTATCCTGTATGTAAAATCCCCGCTGGCGATGATCTGTGTCCCTGTAACGACATTCCTGACTGGATCAGAGAATCTTTTCCCTATTATAAAGGTGAATATAATTATGAGTATAAATGTAACCATAAATATAAGGAAGAACTGGTCTATAGGTATGAGGTCTTTGAATCTTTCTGCAAATGGTGTCAGTACCATTACACTCCAGAGGCTTGAAGGTAAGGACTGGAAGGTGACAATATATCTCCTCCCCATACTTGTAGTAAACATTTTTACCCCCGTATTTCCCTCGAGGACATCTTTCAGGATTTCATGGAAAAATAGGGATTGGTCAAGATCTGCCACATTTGGCAACCCCTCGGATTCTCCAATAGAGATTATAGTCTGGGCAAGTATCTTACCGCTGCGCTCCAAAAGGAATGCATAGTTGTCAGGGGACAGGTCCCCTTTTAATTTCTGGCTGAAGTATTCAAGGTTAAGGTCAAAATAGAGGAGCCCCATTATATTACCCCTGTCGAAGACAGGGGCAATAAATGGGATGACCCAGTGCCGCGTTTCCGGGTTCAGGTAAGGCTCACCCTGATAAACACCGTTGGGCGGCTGAGAGAGACCTGGCACATAGAAGGGTTTTTCCATTATAGATGATAATTGTTCTTTTTTGACTATCTGTTTTACAACTACCTTTGTTATCTCCTTGCCTGCTACATCTGTAAATGCAGTTACGCTTATTGCCTCAGGGAATAGTAACTGTAATTGCCGGAGGGTTTTTATCTGTTCATCCCCCCACTCATCACGGCGCTTAGGTTCTGTGGGATAACGGAAGAAGGCAGGATTTTCTGCAGCAAGGAGCAGGTTTGTCCTCGCCTTCAAAAAGATCGTCTCGATCGCAAATGTTACATGGGATAATTCCTGTATTAACGCATGCTCCCTCTCCTCTATCCTTTCCCGCTTGGATGTGGTAAGATAAATGACGGTCCCGATCAGCAGAGGGAGGAGGCCTGTAATAAGCAAGATGATTACAAATTTGGTTCTGATATGCCTAAACATCGTTAAAATATTACCATAATTATATAAACATTAACAGGGGGCAAATGGAGACTTTACTCTACATTGTAGTCGGTTTACTCCTTATATGGGGGATATGGCTTGTAGTCAGGAGCTGGATAACGTAAAGAAGGGGTCGAGGGGTCGAGGATTCAAGGGGTCAAGTGAATAGTCGTATCAAAGAATTTCACTTGACCCCTCGACCCCATGACCCCTTTACCCCTCCTGTTGGGGTTTTAATAAGCATCAGCGCTGTGAAGGCAATCGAGGCATAGGCAAACACATCCCCGTATAATGTATAAAATGTCTTTTCATTCGAAGGCGAGACCTTACGGACAAGGTAGTCTTCCGTGAAAATATGGCTTGACACTAAAATCTCACCCTTTGGGCTGATAAAGCCTGAAATTCCTGTATTGGCAGCCCTTGCAAAGTATACCCTGTTTTCTATTGACCTGAATACCACCATTGAAAAGTGCTGATACGGGGCTGAACTCTTACCGAACCAGGCATCATTTGTTATTGTGGTCATGAACCGGGCGCCATTTACGGTAAATTTCCTTACAAGCTCCGGGAATATCACCTCATAGCATATCACAACCCCAAATTTCCCCTGAGGGATTTCCATAACAGTGTAGTCTCTGCCGGGTATAAAATCACCTATCCCTACCACCATCTTTTCTATAAAAAAGAGTATCTTTGACAGCGGGACATATTCTCCAAAAGGGACAAGGTGTATCTTGTCATAACGTGATAAAGTCTCCCTGTAAGGTGAAATCAGATAGGCGCTGTTGAGAAGATTCGGGGTTGGATTATCTGCCGTGATATAAGCAGGACTACCAAAAAGGAGGAGGATGTCTTCTGTTGAAGCAAGGTCAAAGATCTCCTTGCTGTATCCTGACTGTTCCTGAAAAAAGAACGGCGCAGCGGTCTCCGGCCATATTACAAGGTCAGGGGTATGTTTACCGGACTCATATGTCAGACGCTTATAGATATCCATGGTCAGGCGCTTGAAATTGCGGTCCCATTTCATGTGTTGCGGTATGTTTCCTTGAATGACCGCCACGCTCAGTTCCCTTTCAGGATTATCGTATGATCTGTCTATGCGATGGTATCCGTATGCTAAGGATAAGAGAAACATAAGGGCAACAGCAGAAATAGGGACAATAGAAAGAGATGGCCTGACAGGATTACCACGGGAAAAAACCTCAAACAGCGCTGCATTTACCGCAACCACCATGAAAGATACCCCTAACACGCTTGTTATATCTGCTATCTGTATGAGATGGAGAAACTTATACTGTGAGTATCCTAATGATGCCCATGGAAATCCTGTCAGCAGATGTGCCCGTGCGTATTCAAGTGATACCCATAGGAGAGGGGCTGCAAAGGGGAGCGGTATGGCTGTCTTATTTGTGATTAGACCGCTCAATACTCCAAAGACCCCGGAATAGATGCCAAGATAGAGGGATAGGACGAATAATACCACAAGGCTCAGCCAGAGGGGCATACCGCCGTAGTTATGCATTGTCTCCGGCAGCCAGTTTATTGTAATAAAGAAGAAGAGCGTCCCTGAGGCCCAGCACCAGAGGAAGGTGTTCTTAATAGAATCCCGTCTTATAATGAAAAATAGCGGTATCAAGCCAATCCATGCGAATATCTCAATATCATATTCAGGAAATGAAAGGGCGAGCAATATAGCCGAGAGGACAGACAAGGCAATCTTTTGTAAAACAGCTTTCATTTCTTGCATTTTAACATTAAATAAAGTAAGCTACCACATTTGAAATTCTAAATAAGGGTTCAAGGGGTCAAGGGGTCAAGGATTCAAGTGAATAATTGCATTAAAGAATTTCACTTGACCCCTCGACCCCTTGAACCCTATGTTGAAAGAGTCATATCCGTATGCGTAAAGCACTTACAGAGATACTAAGGCAGGCAATTGATAAAGCTATCACTTCAGGTGGCCTTAAGACAAAGATCCCTCCTCCTGTTATCCTTGAGATACCAAGGGATGAGACAAAGGGGGATTATGCGACAACCCTGGCTATGACCCTGTCGTCTGTTGAGAAGACCCCGCCGCGCAAAATAGCTGAACTCATCGTGGAAAATATAGAGGACAGGGAGGGGATACTTGAGCGGTTAGAGATAGCCGGACCTGGCTATATAAACATTTTTTTGAGAACAGGCTGCTGGCTTGAGGCGCTCAAAAATGCCGTGAGCAGGGGTGAGCAGTACGGGAAATTGGACATTGGAGAGGGGAAGTTGGTGCAGGTAGAGTTTGTGAGCGCCAACCCAACAGGACCTCTTCATATAGGGCATGGCAGAGGCGCTGCGTTTGGAGATTCGCTTGCCAACCTCCTGAGGGCGGCGGGATACAACGTACAGAGGGAATATTATATAAATGACGTCGGGAATCAGATGGAGACACTGGGGCGTTCCACATATATCAGATATAATCAAATCTTTGATCCCGGCATCCCCTTTATGGAGGACGGTTATAAAGGAGATTACATAAAAGATATTGCAAAGAGTATTGTTTCAGAGGTGAAGGACAAATACTTCCGCCTTCCTGAAGGGGAGGCGGTCCCTTTTTTTACCGGCTATGCAAAGGATAATATACTCGATGGGATCAGGAAAGATTTAGAGGATTTTGGGGTCAGGTTCGACAACTGGTTTTCTGAGAGAAATCTTTATGACAGCGGCGAGGTGGATAGCATCCTGAAAGCGCTTAAGGAAAGGGGATACTTGTATGAGCGTGAAGATGCCCTCTGGCTCAACACCACACTGTTCGGAGATGACAAGGACAGGGTAGTGGTGAGGTCAAACGGCCAGAAGACATATTTTGCATCCGACATAGCATACCATCAGAACAAATTTGAGAGGAAGTTCAACTTTATCATTGATATATGGGGCGCTGACCACCATGGTTATGAGCCCCGGATGAAGGCTGGAGTACACTGTCTTGGTTATCCTGAAGAGAGATTGAAGGTTATACTTGTTCAGCTTGTTACGCTGCTCAGAGAGGGGAAGCCTGTTTCCATGTCTACCCGTGCAGGTGAGTTTGTCACACTACGCGAGGTGTTGGACGAGGTCGGGAGGGATGCTGCGAGATTTATGTTCCTGACAAGGCGGTCAGACAGTCACCTCGATTTTGACTTAGAGCTGGCAAAGAAGGAATCAGCGGAGAATCCTGTATATTATGTACAGTATGCCCATGCGAGGATAGTTAACATATTCAGGCAGGCAGAGGCGCACGGTATCCTGCCGCCGTCTACAGAGGGTGCGGATTTATTGCTGCTCAGTCTTCCGGAAGAGATAAGGATGATCAAGCTGATAGCTGCCTATCCTGAGCTGATAGAGGCAAGCGCCCTGGCGCTTGAACCGCACAGGGTTACATTTTATTTACAGGATCTGGCAACTGCCCTCCATAATTATTACTTCCACCACCGGGTTATAACAGATGACCTCAGTCTTACAGAAGCAAGGTTAATACTCTTGCAGGGCGTGAAACAGGTGTTGAAAAGCGGGCTGATGATTATCGGTGTGAGTGCACCGGAACGGATGTAGGTGTGAGGGCAGAGGCTCACAAAGGGGAATGAAAATAAGTTGTTTCAATCGTTGTCATTCCCGAAATATTTTATCGGGAATCTGGTTTAAAACCATATTCCCGCTTAAAACATGCGGGAATGACAAACAACTGGGGTTTTTGAGTGAAGTTTGAGATACTCAAACAAGACATAAATACATCAGCCAGGCTCGGGAGGCTTACAACTCCCCACGGCATAGTTGACACCCCTGCCTTTATGCCTGTCGGTACATCAGGGTCTGTAAAAGGTGTTACACCGGAGGAGGTGCTCGGCAGCGGGGCGCAGATTATCTTAGGGAATACCTTCCACCTTTATCTCAGGCCTGGCGCTGAGGTAATAGCAAAGTTCGGAGGGCTCCACAATTTTACGGGATGGGATGGTCCCATCCTTACTGACAGCGGCGGTTATCAGGTGTTCAGTCTTGCAAAACTGAGGAAGGTTAACAGCAACGGGGTTATATTCCGGTCCCCGTTAGACGGTTCTGAACACATCTTTACACCTGAGAGTGTCATAGAAATCCAGGAGGCCATAGGTTCGGATATCATTGTCTGCCTTGACGAGTGCATCCCCTACCCATCTACTTATGAATATACAGAAGAATCAACAGATATGACGATCCAGTGGGCTTACAGGTCCAAAAAGGCCTACAGCAGCAGTGAACGGGGGCTTTTTTGTGTTATCCAGGGGGGGTTCTATAAAGATCTCAGAGAGCATTGTGTAAGAGAACTTGCAGAGATAGGGTTTGATGGTTATGCGATCGGCGGGGTCAGTGTTGGAGAGCCGAAGGAGATGATGTATACTGTCATGGAGCAGGTAACCCCTATCCTCCCGTCGGACAGGCCGAAATACCTGATGGGGGTGGGGCTTCCTGAGGATATTGTAGAGGGTGTTATCAGAGGGATTGACATGTTCGACTGTGTAGTTCCTACAAGGCATGGCAGGAGAGGCTACCTCTTTACTAAATCAGGTCATCTTATCATCAAGAACGCCCGTTACAGAGAAGATGAAGCGCCTGTAGAGGACGGCTGCGACTGCTATACGTGCAGCCGGTACTCCCGTGCATATCTGAGGCATCTGTTCATGTCAGGCGAAATATTGGGGCTCAGGCTGAATACACTCCACAATCTCCAT
>JACRGZ010000074.1 GCA_016234155.1 Nitrospirota bacterium
AACCTCCATCAACCACCATCTTTACTGCTTCTCGCCTGAATTCCTTGCTGTACTTACCATACGGGATTCTCTCCATCGTGACACCTCCATTAAGTTATTGTACCTCAATTTTGGTGTCCACTTTAATCAGCTTAGCTCACTATCTGAAACAGCAACCCTTATAGGATCCGATGGAGGAATAGCAACAAGCAGTGAGGGGAAGGCTGCTGTAGAAATTCCACCAGGTGCTCTTTCTGAAAAAATAGATATTACAATTACCCCCATTTCTGAGATATTGCAGACAAATCTTGGATCGACAATAGGTATCGCCTATGATTTTGGCCCAGATGGGCTAATATTTAATACGCCTGTGACAATAACCTTGAAATACGATCCAGATAATCTCCCTTCTGGAACTTTAGAAACAGATCTCAGAATTGCAACAGAAGACAGCAATGGATGGATAGGGTTATCAGAATCCGTCGTTGATGCCATAAATCACAAGGTCAGCACAACGACTACTCACTTTACAATATTCGTATTAATTGGGCCAAGTGACAAGATTCCTCCATCTCCACCTTCAGATGTAACCGCACAGGTTATGGGTCCAACTAGAATTGATCTTAGTTGGAAGGCGGTCACTGAAGATTTCCATAATTACAAACTTTATCGCTCAAACAATCTGAATGAAGAAGGAACAGTAATTGCTGATCACTTTATAGAACCCAGTTATAGTGATTCAACCCTAGGCCCACAATCACAGTATTGTTATCTTGTAAAATCTGTTGATCTTTCTGGAAATGAATCTACTAATACCGATTACGTTTGTGCAACGACACAGGCCATAGGAACCCCTTCTGCTCCCACAGGTGTTACTGCTTTAACTGGTGATGGGCAGGTGATTGTCAATTGGAATGCGGTCTCCGGAACGGATTCCTACAACCTCTATTGGAATACGACCTCACCTGTGACAAAGTCCACCGGCTCAAAGATCACGAACGTGACCAGCCCCTACATTCATACTGGTCGGACGAATGGGGTGACCTACTATTACGTGGTAACGGCGGTGAATGTGAATGGAGAGAGTACAGAGTCGAGTGAGGTTTCTGCCACGCCAACTGCAAGTACGACAGGTAAGTCCTGGGGCATCCCTACCCTCATTGCAACCGGTGGTTCCGATCCTGAGGTAGCGATGGACGACAGAGGAAATGCAATCGTGATCTGGAGGCAACGTGACAGCGAAACCACTTTGACATATAGCATCTGGGTGAACCGCTATGAGATGGGTACCGGGTGGGTTACGCCTGTGCGGATCGGTGGTAGTTATCCTGAATATCATCAGGTTTCGATGGACGGAAGTGGCAATGCGATAGTGGTATGGAGAGAAAGAGATGGTGAACTCTCTACGACGTATAGCATCTTGGCAAATCGCTTTGCAGTAGGTAGTGGCTGGGGCACGGCAACAGCTATTGAGAATAATGCAAACGGTGCATCTGACGCAAAACCTCGCATGGCAATGGATGACAGTGGGAATGCCATAGTAGTGTGGGAATATAGCGCTTCCATCTGGGCCAACCGCTACGAAGTAGGAAATGGTTGGGGCACTGCAGAGATCATTGATGATGAGACTGTTTATGCTGCCTACGATCCTGTGGTGGCTATGAATAACGGCGGGAACGCGATAGCAGTATGGCAACAATACCAATCTTCAGGCTCGACTGTCTTTGCCAAAGGCTATGTGGTTGGTGCGGGCTGGGGCACGGCTACACAGATCGCATATAGTGGATACGCCGATGATTTTGATGTAGCCATGGATAGTAGTGGAAACGCTGTGGCGGTGTGGGACGAAGCGGAATACGATATTTGGGCGAACCGCTATGAGGCGGGTACAAGCTGGGGCGACCCGACTCTGCTTGCGACCAGCTACTTTGACGTAGATAAGCCCCAGGTGGCGATGGATGACACCGGCAATGCGATAGTGGTATGGGTGCAAGAAGATGATATCTATTCGAAACGATATGAGGTGGGTACCGGGTGGGGCAATATTATCAACTTGGAAACCAGCGGAACGACCGCTTATGATCCCCAGGTGGCGATGGATGACACCGGCAACGCGATTGTGGTGTGGATGCAAGGCTATAACATATATGCCAATCACTATGAGGTAAACACCGGCTGGGGTACTGCCGAGAAAATCGAATCCAACACGGGAAGCGCCGTCGATCCTCGACTAGTGATGGATAGTAGTGGCAATGCCGTGGCAGTCTGGGAAAGTGGTGACATCTGGGCAAACCGGTTCGAAAGTAAGTAAGGGTCGGGTATGCACATTTAACAAATTCAAGCTCCTATTTATCTGTTCAAACTTTATGGTGCTGGGAGAGACCCTTTCCATATTTTCTCTGATCTTCCACGCTCACCTTCCAAAAGACCGGCTTTTGGGATAGTACATTAAAGCCCGTACCTCCCATAGCCGGATCCGCAAAGGTTTTAATTGAGAAGAAAAGGTCTGGCTCATCACATCGAGTCTCTACTAAAGAGATTGATCCTAAGGGATCTTGTGGATTGGACCGATGAAGCTATTCGAGAGGCCGACTTTGACGAACGAGGCATAGGTTTTAAAGAGAAATCATTGGAGACTGATATCACGGCTCCTCTCTCTTGATCCCTTCAATCAGATCAAAATCCTCATCATACGAATAGATGTCTTGAAAATCATGATATCTCATGAAGACCGCATTATATGCATCAATGTAGTCAATATTTTTTCTGCTATAGAGGATAACGGCGTCCATGATAATATCTTTGTCAGGGATATATAGGTTTTCAGTGCTGACAATAACGGAAATTTTTTCAACAATATCAGCCTTGGATACCTTGTAATAGGATAAGAGCGTCCATATCAATTCAGCGATTACCATCCCGGATGTGGCAAGGTCTATTTTACCTTCAACCCCCTTTTTAAATATTTCTCTGCATTTCTCATATAACGAGGGATCATCCCTTGTAAGATATCTCAGAAATATATTTGTATCAATGAATTTCCTCTTCATATCTAATCTCCTGTAACCTTTTTCGTTACCCTCTTTTTCACCTCTTCTCTAACCTTATGGAAATCTATAGGTTTTTCCTTATCCGATATCCTTATTGAGCCTCCAATGTCAAGTATATTGCCCCTTAGAGGTTTTATGATGGCCTGATTCCCCTCAACTACTATAATTACCTTTTCGGATGGTTTGAGATTTAAGGCCCTTCTTATCTCCTTTGGTATCGTCATCTGCCCCTTTGATGTTAATGCTGCAATAGGCATCTTATTCCTCCTTTTTTACTATTATCGACATTATGTCATATTTTCTTACATTTAGAAATATTTAGTTCATTATAATATTTGTCTTCCCATAAGACCAAGGAGGCAATTGAGGGACACTTCCCATTTGGGGGATTAGGTCGAAGGCTCACAGCGATGGTTCCTATAACTTATGGGTGCTTGGAGCGATGCCGATGTCTCCAATCTAAGTAGTAGAATATTAAGGGACGTTGTTACTCAGAGTGTATTATTCTTGACAAAAAAATACCTAATTCAATAGAATCGCTTCATGCCACGACAGGCACGATTGGAAGTCCCCGGAGCCCTACACCATATCATGGTACGGGGAATCAACAAAGAAGCGATCTTCGCTAACAACGAGGACAAAGTCCGCTTCCTCGATCGCCTCGGCCAAAACGTTACCGAAGGGAACTGCACTGTCTATGCCTGGGTC
>JACRGZ010000069.1 GCA_016234155.1 Nitrospirota bacterium
ACTCGATGAATAAGATGTCTCCTCCTGTCTCAGTCCATGCAATGCCTGTGGCAACACCCGGTACCGCCGTCCTCTTCGCCACCTCCGGATATACCTTCTCTGGACCTAAATAGTTGTGGAGATCGGCCGCCTTTACCGTAACCTTCTGCAGATTGCCTGCTGCTACTTCCTTTGCAACTTTTCTGCAAACGGAAGCAATTTCTCGCTCAAGGTTTCTGACGCCTGCCTCCCTGGTATAACCTGAGATAATCCTGAGTATTGCATCGTTCTTAAATTCAATATTATCAGTGGTAAGGCCGTTTTCGCTCAACTGCCTTGGCACAAGGTAATGCAACGCAATCCCGAGCTTCTCTTCCTCTGTGTACCCTGCAAGGGTTAGCACCTCCATCCTGTCTCTCAGGGCAGGATGGATAGTCTGGATGACATTCGCCGTTGTTATGAACATGACCTTCGAGAGGTCAAAGGGAAGGTCCATGTAATGGTCGCGGAATGAGAAATTCTGCTCCGGATCCAGCACCTCTAAGAGGGCAGAAGACGGGTCACCCCGAAAGTCCATCCCCACCTTGTCTATCTCGTCTATCATAAAGAGGGGATTGTTTGAACCGGCCCTCCGTATGCTCTGTATTATGCGCCCCGGAAGCGCCCCGACGTATGTCCTCCTGTGCCCCCTTATCTCTGCCTCATCACGCATCCCTCCGACAGACATGCGGATGAACTTCCTGCCGAGCGCCCTTGCGATAGACTGCCCGAGAGATGTCTTACCGACCCCAGGCGGGCCAACAAAGCAGAGTATGGGTCCCTTTGCTTCCTTTTTAAGCTTCCTTACGGCAAGGTATTCTATTATCCTCTCCTTTATCTTCCCTAAGTCATAATGGTCTTCATCCAGTATCCTCTGTGCACGTGCAAGGTCTAAGTTATCCTCAGTGCCCTTGTTCCACGGCAGGTCCATAATCCAGTCGAGATAAGTCCTTATGACGTTATATTCCGGAGAAGCGGTAGGGAGTTTTTCCAAACGGCCCAATTCCCTCTCCGCCTCTTTCATAACTTCCTCAGGAAGATTTGCCTCTTTCAGCCTCCCCCTTATCTCGTTTGTCTCCTGCACCCTCTCGTCTGTCTCACCCAGCTCCTGTTTAATCGCCTTGAGCTGTTCCCTCAGGTAATATTCACGCTGCGCCTTTGACATCTCACTCTGGATCTGGGTTTGAATCTTGCCGCCGAGTTCAAGCAGGTCGACTTCTTTTGTCAGTATGGCAACAATGCGGTTTAACTTCTCCTCTACACTGTCTAATTCAAGCAGCTCTTGCCGTTCCTGGAGCTTCATCCTGACAATAGTCGCAATGAGGTATACAAGCTTCAGCGGGTCGTCTAAGTTCATAGCGGTTACCTGTATCTCCTCCGGCAGATATGGGGCTAAGGAGATCATCTTCTGTGTCTGAGCAACAGCCGTCCTCATCAGGGCCTCTATCCTGGTGTTTTTGACCGGCTCTTCTATTATTACCTCTATTGATGCATTTAAATATGGCTCTTCTGACGTAAACTCTTTTATGGCGATCTTAACAAGTCCTTGCACTATGAGGGCCATACCCTTGTCAGGCATCCTGAGCATCTTGTGTATTACTGCTGCTGTGCCTATGGAGTACAAGTCCGCTGGGCCTGCCTCCCCCTCCTCTTTGGACTTTATTGTCATAGCCCCCACAATACGGTGAGCCCCCATGGCATGTTCAATGGCCTTTATGGATTTTTCCTCTGTCATGAAAATGGGGATCACGGTATATGGATAGAGGACGGTATCCTTGAGCGGGATTATAGGGAGTGTATCAGGGATCTCACCCTTGACCGTTACTGTCTGATCGTCTGCATCTTTAAATACCTTTTCTTTTATCTTCGATATGACCACTGTTTACCCTAATCCTTCTTTATCTTTATATAAAGAAACCCTTCCTTTAATTCTGCGCTTATATGTTCTGCCTTAACTGTCTCAGGGAGCATGAGCGCCCGTTCAAACTCGCCATAATCGATCTCCATCTGGTGATATGTAACGCCACTCTTCTGGTGAGGGTTAGTCCTTGTACCATGAATAACCAACTGTCTGCCCTCCAAGGTAATGGATATCTCCTTCTTTTCAACACCCGGGATTTCCACCTTTATGATAATATTATCATCCATCTCATACATATCCGTTAAGGGTTTCCACCGGCGGTCGGCAAGGAGGTGGAAGGGGTGTTTCGGGTTGAAAAGGCTGTGGAATAACCTCTCCATCTCCCAGTGTATATTATCCAATTCATCGAAGATGTCGTGTCTTGCCATCCTACATCCCCCTTTCCTTCATATTCCTGAACTCCACAATCTCCCATAGGCTTATGGGAGAGGGACGTTTCCTGTCGACAAGTTTTAACTCCCTGTCGTTAAGTAACAGTGATATAGAGAGGTCAGTCCGGAACCCAAGGTGTTTACTGCAAAACGGGGAGATAACGGTCTCAATGGAAGAAATAACCTTATTATTGCTTTTGAAATGGTTCACAATAGTGATCAGGCCGCCTCTTTTGCAGACCCTCTTTATTTCAGATAAGACAGCCCAGGGGTTCTGGACTGCTGAAATAAAATAGGCGGCAAAGACTGTATCAAATGACTCATCAGGGAAGGCCATCCTCGAGGCATCCATCCTTTCTACTACTATGTGGAAAAGTCTATGCCTGTCTATCTTCTCCTGGGCACGCCTTATCATCTCTTCTGCCATATCTATACCGTGTACACGACAGTGGGAAGGGAAAAGGGGTAAAGAAAGGCCAGTCCCCACACCTACTTCTAATATCCTGTCGCCTGGTTTCATCCGGAGACGATTTAAAGCAGAAACCCTGCCTGGCTCTAAGAGTTTCCCGAATATTGCATCATAGAAGACGGCATAGTTGTTGTAGACCTTCTGTATTGTCTCAATATCCAAGAATTGCACCTCGAAAAGCAGCAATTATTCTAACATAACAGCTAAAATAATCAAGATTCCTACAGGGTTACCACACTGTGACAGACTCAACACTGAAAATCAATTTAAGGAGGTCGTCATAACTTATCAATTCCGTATAAGGATGGACCTTAATAGATGCAGCCGTGTCTGTTTTCTCTCTCATCAGGGCGCAGGTTCTGGCATTGGGTATGGGCGGGAGGGTTGCTGCATCATGGATGAGCACTACGGCTACACCATATGCGTTGTCCTTTGCCTGATTGCCTATTATTTCAACGGCCTGTTTATCGCTTGAATTTTTTATTATATGGAGGATCGGTTTCATAATTTAAAACACAAATACGTTATGCCCTCCGGCAAGGATTTCGGATGTCTCTTCAGCATTGATAGTACGAAAACTGTACTCACTGTTCTTTAACTCGATATGAGCCAAAGAACCCTTATCCACATACATAGGTATGTCCCACTCTTTTAGTATAGGGAGAAACTTCTCAATTATATCTATATCAACTAAATCCTCCTCATCAGGCGACATGACACGGGGTGATTCACCTGAGAATATAATCTTCACAGAATTCTTACCCGTTCCCAGCCCTGCCGCAATGCGTATTGCCTCAGCGGGACGATGACTATTCAGTGGATTGGTTCGAATAAAAAATATGATCTTCATCTGAAAATCCCCGCCTATTTTTATCCAAACGCAACAAACCTGTCACATACGGTAATCAGCTCAGACAACACCGCAAGCCCGCCAAATGTCGCTACATCCGTAGGCGTTATCCCCTTCTTCTGCGCCCCATAGGCACATACAGACAACTTCAGGCCGTTCTTTGACAACTCAATCAGTTTCTTGTCATTAATGCACTCTACCCCATCATCTATTAAATAAAGATACACACTCACATTATTCCTCATGGCAGCAGAGGCAAGCCCGATAACAGTCTCAATATTCTTATCAGCCGGCGGTGTTGATAACAATATACCCAGTTTCTTATTCATATAAAATCGACTTGTTAAGGTAGCATCCTTTAGAAAAGGATGTCAAGTTATGCTATGCTTTTATCCATGAAAATATCCGTCAGGGTTAAGCCCGGCTCAAAGAAGGAAGAGGTGATAAGGGTCGATGACACCCATTTTATCGTCCATGTAAAAGCACTGCCGGTTGAAGGAAAGGCCAATGAGGCGCTTGTCAGACTCCTGAGCGACTATTTTAATGTCCTCAAAAGCCATATTCAGATACTGAAAGGCACAAGGGGCAAAGACAAGCTGATAGAAGTAACAGAAAGATAGGGAAATTACGACCTTAGCCCTTTTTCTTCTCGCAGAGGTTTTTTTCGATAGACATAAGTGTCATGTAATGGTCTGCAATATGAGGGGGCAGTTTTCTAAACACCTTCAATACTTCCGTAGATGTGGGCCTTTTTTCAGCAGTACCATAGTCTGGTGCAATTTCCTGAAAAATCCTCTCTTCACCTTCCTCTTTGAAGAATACAGAGAGTGGTAGTTCAAGGGCTTCTGCAATCGAACATAGCGTCTTTTGCGTAAACTTACGCTTCCCGTTCTCCAGTTGATTGATGTATCCCTGCGAAAGCCCGCTCATCAGCGCCAACTCCTCCTGGGTAAGATGCCTCTCCTGCCTGATCTTCCTGATATTCTCTCCCACGGTGTTTTTATACTCCCTTGTTTTCATAAAAATTATCATATAACACCGTGAGATTTCGGGCAATTTCACCAGGGAATATTTGTTGGCCATGAATATTTCCCTGTGTTATATTGATGACAATTTATATGTCAGGGATGTAAAAGTTCAGCTAACCGCAGAGACGCAGAGGCGCTGAGTATGGAAATTAATCAAATAACAGAGGCTCTTGCAAAAGTCCCCATTTTGTCATTCCCGCAGGGATTCTGAGCGGGAATCTGGTTCTAAGTGCTTGAAAAAGCATATCCCCGATAGAAGATTTCGGGGATGACATAGACTTTTGCAAGAGCCTCAACAGAAAAGATAATTTTCTCTGCGTCTTTGCGTCTCTGCGGTGAACTATTACTCAGGGATTAATGGTACCGGGGTATTTTTAGAAATGTGGATCTTGTTACTGTTGTGGATTAACCACAAATGTAACGGGGCCGTCGTTAGGGTAGAATAATCCCTATTTTGTCCTCACCATCTTCCACAGGAAGATAAGTTCCTTGCTTTTCAATATATACAGGATGGCTATGTACGAGATTGAACTTGCCAATATACTGCCTGACAACAGTCCAATCTTTGTCGCTATATGCCCATTTGTTGCCCATATATCCCCACGCGCAATTAACCATGCGGTAACGCCCATAATCAGTGTGGCAGGCACTATTTTTCTCATAGAATGGATAATCTCCGTAAAATTTATACGCCCGAGTCTCTTTCTAAGGGCCCATGTAAGAATAGATAGATTTACCATGGAAGCCACAGAGGTTCCCAGTGCCAGTCCACCGTGCTGCAATGGTTTCATTAATATAATAGAAAGGATGACATTTACTACAACGGCAACTGATGCCGCCTTGACTGGGGTTTTTGTGTCCTGAAGAGAATAGAATGCCTGGGCGGTCACCCTTGTGCCCGCAAAGGCCCAGAGGCCAACTGAATAGAATAAAAGCGCCTCTGCTGTGCCAACTGTTGCAGTGTAATCAAATGCCTTAGATTGAAAGAGAACGCTTACAATAGGTATCCTGAGGACTATCAGGCCCATCATTGCCGGCAATGTTATAAACAGTAGAAACCTCATGGCAAAGGAAAAGGTGTTTCGCATCTCCCCATACTCTTTCTTTGCTGCCGCTGCGGAAAGTGTAGG
>JACRGZ010000073.1 GCA_016234155.1 Nitrospirota bacterium
GAGAATATCAGGGGAACAGATGTCTTCAAGGTGATCCAGGTTGTCCCTGAACCCACACCTGAGCCGGCAGCAACTAAGTAGGGGATGCGTGAAAATCAGTGTCCGTCATTCCCGCCCCTGCTTCCGTAGGGGTAAACTTGTCCCGCGAAAGCGGGGAGTGGAAATACAGACAAAGATACTGGATTCCAGGTCAAGCTCAGATGACATGCGCTTGAAGATGTCATCATGCAAATGAACTTCTTATTTAAGGAGGATGTTATGAAAAAGGATAGGTTTTTTTATGTAGCAGTATTAACGGTCTTACTCGCAGTATCTTTATATGCATGCGGCGGGGGAGGAGACAGTACGACGACAACGACCACACCAACTACAACCACGGCTACGCTCTCAGGAACTGCTGCAAAAGGGGGGGCAATTGCAAGTGTAACAGTAGCAATCAAGGATAAGAACGGAAGCACAAAAACAGGCACAACAGGGACAGACGGAAAATATACGATAGATATTACAGGGATGACAGGGCCGTTTCTCCTGAAGGTTTCAGATGGAACTACCACCTACTACAGCGTATCAACAGCCACCGGAACTGCGACTGCAAACATTCATCAATTTACAGACCTTATCATAAGGAACTGGTATAAGGTAAAGGGCGCGGATATAGATACTGTTTTCTCCAGTTCAGGCGCGCTTTCACAGGTTCCTACTGCCTCTGAGATAGATACTATAGCGGCCGTGGTTGTAAACATCATTTCAAGCTGGCTTTCCACTGTTGGGCTAGATGCCTCGACATTCAACATGATAACCTCAGCCTTTAATGCAGATGGAACAGGCTTTGACAAGGTACTTGACAACAACACGGTTACAATTGATGCAAGCGGCAATGTAACGGTTACATCCACTGACGCAACCACAGGCACGCCATCAACGATTGCAACAACGAGCATAACAACGGATCTGACCGGGGGGACACATGCAAGCGGGACATACACCTGGAATTCAACGACAGGTGTAATAACCATGAATTCGACAAGTTCAAACTTCGTATGCGAGGGGCCATCGTTAGGTACTGATACTATTACAGGAGTGACAATAGCAGCCACCACCATGACATGGGCGGATAAAGGAGATCGTGATAGTCCAACAACATGGACCAGAACAAGCGGGACAGCGACAGCGGGCAGCATAGTCGGGACATGGACAGCAACCGGTGGCACGGGGAATTCATGGACGCTCACATTCAATGTCGATTTGACGTTCTCTGTGGTTGGGAATATAGTCTCGTGCGGCAGCATAACATCCTCCGCCCAGGTTGCAAACAATTCAGGGGGGCGTATTGACCATGTGAACGTAGGGAATGTCTCATTCTCTGAAAACCTTAGCTACAATACCTCATTATATACCACTGACAACGGTAGCTACTGCGGCGATGGCTGCTCCACCGGATTCCTTGATGTGCCAGACGGAACGAACAATGTTGTAGTGTATCAGACAGCGACATCTACCCCGGTTTCAGTCGGTTCGCTTGGCTCGTTTGTAGCAGGTAATCATTACGCGGTAAACATCCGTAACGTCAGCAATAGTTACTGTGCGGAACTCTGGCAGAAACTGGACACAACCACACATTTCAATGATGATACAACGCGTGTGCTAATTAGCACTACTTGCCAAGGCGCGAGCCAGTTCGATGGGACATACACGGGAAGTTGGACCGACACCTGTCCATTATGCGGCATTACCAACGCTACTGGCACATTCACGATCACGGTGGCCAATGGGGTGTTGTTAAATTATCAAGAGACCATCACGAGCGGCGGCTTCGGCATCAAGTTCGACTCAGGGACGGTGTCTTCGTCTGGTGCCATCATGGGAACCGGCGCCACCCCAAGCCAGTGCAGCAGTAGTCCGAGCACGTTCACTGGACAGATTACCATCACCTCGACGGGCGGCGCCGGAATGACCATGACGTACTCCCGCACTGCTTCCCCGGAAGGTTGCGGGGCCGAATCCGGCACCATGACCGCCACGCGGATGTGATGGGTTCGATTATAACTACCCCTTGAGGACATTCTCTCGCAAAAGGAGAATGGTTTCAGGTAGGAATGCCCCGAAAGGGGCATTCCTACCTGATTATTCCCTTTCTTAAAGTGTAAGACCAGAAGGCTTTATGAGCAGGCTTTAACCTGAAAGAGCCCTCTCATTGACTCTCAAAAATACATATGCTACCGTTAAAAAAGACGAGGAGGCCGGGATATGACCGACGCTACAAAGGTCAAAGAGATCATCCATAAAATAGCCGATAAAATAATAGAGGAATACAAACCTAAAAAGGTTATCCTCTTCGGCTCTTATGCCTATGGAGAACCAACCAAGGAGAGCGATATCGATTTTCTAATTATTAAGGACACCGATTTGAGACCCATTGACAGATGGATTGAGGTTAAAAGACTATTACGGAATCTTCACCTAACAATACCTGTCTCCCCTCTTGTTTATACTGAAAAGGAGATCCTGGATAGAATTGCTATAAAGGACTTCTTTATCAGGGAAATATTGGAGAGGGGAGAAGTTCTATATGGATGAGGCGTTCAAAAAACAGGCGGCGGAATGGTTTGAAAGGGGGTGTCATGATATTGAAACTGCCCAATTGTTGTTCGATGAACGGGGTTACACAGATTCGATTGCTTATCATATTTGCTTTAAGGAAAATGGGTAAGTTATGCACGCCTTTCCTTAGCGATCTTCTTCTCAACGAAGGTGAAGGCCCTAAGGGTCTCCACGGCCCCGACATTGCCAGTTATCCCCATATCCCAAAAGAGCTCAAGGACCTCTCTCGTTGTGATATCCAGTATACCGGCCGCCTCCCTGAGGCTGATCTCTCCAGAGGCGTAGCTGTCTCCTACATATTTCTCCGCCCCAAGCCTTAGAAACTTTCTTAAGGTTGTCGGCTCATCAAGTCTTTCCCTTTTCTCCGCAAACTTGACTGCATCCAAAAGATTATCAGGCAGTCTCAAAGCCTTTGCTTTCATCTTTTACCCTCCAGATAAAACCTTGCTATTGTATATTCCTCATTACTGATTATTGGTTTCAAACCGTCCAATAGCTCCGATGCCTTTGACATTTCAAACCTTCCAATATTGTAAAGATAAAGAAGGCAAGCAGTTGGAGTCAAATAGGGGATATTTGCGGCTTCAAGCTTCCTCAAAAACTTCCTGTCATCACTGGCAATAGCATCATATCCACCTTTTAGATAAAGCGACACGACCTCCTTTTCACCCTTTGAAGCCGGAAATGCCAAGGGACCCTCCTTCTGATGTTCAACAAGGTGCAAGACCTTTTTGTCTATATTTTCTTCGATCATGAAGGCATCCTGATACCCTCGCCCTCTCACCTCATCTACCGTCTCCTTTTTCACAAGATAAGGTATATGAACCTCCATCGCAGAGAGAACCACCTCTTTGGCGCCCGCTTTTGTTAACTTAACAAGGCAATCTGAATCCATCACAACCTTCATGTCTCATAATGTAATCTTTCTACTACAAACTGTCAAGACCTAAGAATAGAAATAGCATACAATACATCACATCAGCAAGTCAGGCACCCCCATAGGCTCGGCATTTGCGATCAACATAATATGCAAGGAACCAATTCGGCTTCTTAGGAGGTTTTGCTGGCGGGAAATACCTGGTACTGATAAATGAGGGGACCACAGGAAACCCTACTCTAGGACAGTTTTCTGGCGGTGATGTCTACGGTCTGTTTATAACACCGTAAGGGAATCTTGCCCCTCACCCTTTGGAGGGGGAAGAAAAAATAAGAAGGCCCCGAAAGGGGCCTTATTTTTAGCTGTGCCGTGCACCAGACAACCAGACCAGACAGGGTCATATCTTAAATAGGCAGCAGCCTGATCCTGACCCCCGCATCGTCCACTGAAATAATCGCTCCTTGCTCTAATTCCTTTTGTATCATAGGTAGCAATGTCAGTAGAAGACTCGTGATGCGATGAGGAGAAACATTACTTACGCGCAACGAGATTACACTGGGAGAGACCTTTCCTGATTTGGCCACCAGAGCCGAGAAATCAAGATCCTGTGTTAAAATGGAGGCATTGAGTCTCTCAGTAAGATCAATGATTTGTATGTCAGAGGATGTGGGTGGGAGATAATCCGTTACCCGTGAAATGTCATAACCATTTTTCAGAAGGGCACTTACAGTCTTAGGAGAAATGTGAAGATCCGCAAGAAGCCTTAAGGACAAGGTTAGCCTTTGACTGAAGGCAGTGGTCGGCTATATTCCCCCGCCAACCATGCCGCATACTCAACAGCCTGCTTTAAATCCTCTATCTCCAGCTCTGGATAGGCCTCAAGGATCTGCTGATAACTCTCTCCTGAAGCAAGAAGTTTAAGAATAAATGAGACTGTAATCCTTATACCGCGGATGGTGGGTTGTCCCATGCAAACTTCTGGATTGACAGTTATGCGATCCAGGACTTTTGCCATTTTGTTTCCTCCTTGTTGCTTAAAGATAGTCTAGTTCACGTTAAAAATCAACCCTAAGATCTCTACGAGCTGTTTATAACACCGTAGGGGAACCTCACCCCTTCCCCTCTCTGATCAGGGAACACATTTCTTGCTGAACACGGAGAGTGGGATAGAGATTAACCCCTCCCGACCTCCCCTTTGATTAAAGGGGAGGAGAAAGGTTCCCCTTTTTATTTAAAGGGGGTTAGGGGGAGTTGCCGTGTTCAGCAAGCGAATTGCAGGTAAAGATCAGTCTGGGGAGATCGGATTTATAGCCTTTAGTCCGATTGATTGTATTATACCGCAAAGCGTTTTATCGGCAGCCACGAATACCCAATCATCTCCTGAAATGAGGGTGAAGGTGCCGATATGCAAGGCGTCCAATGTTCTAATGCCTTGTCTCTTGCCGGCCTTCCTCATCAGTGATTCTGCTTCCCTAATAATTGCCTGTCCCAGCGGTTCGACATTAAAAGAAACTATGGTTTCATTGAATCCTGAAATTGCCTCGTCCAGTTTTTCCTCTGTTATTTCTTTGTTTCTAAATCTCCGCAGAAGCGCGCTTAGAAATTCTATCTTTGCAAGTTCTGAGACCCATATTTCATTGTCCGGGGAAGTCATTAATTCCGTAACATTTTCCGAACCATCTTCTTCATGAAAAAACTTGACAAGCGCAGAGGTGTCAAAGAACAGCCTCATATTCTGTCCGTGCGGGCGCTGAGTATGTCCTCAGTCAGGGAGCCTTTGCATCCTTTCAGCGCCTCTCTTACTTTTTTGTAAGCCGACACGACTGGAAATGCCCTTTCAGGCTTTTTGCCTTTTAATGATAATATCAGGTCATATACAATAAGTAGCTCCGATGGCTTTAATGTATCCAAATCCTTTATTGCCTGCTCTTTTATCTTCATAAAAACTCCTCCTTTTAGAAAGTCCTTTGTCAGTCTTAAGCCCGTTTAACTGCCCTTGGGCTTCAGCAGGAGATAGATATCAAACAATAATGAGGTCTTCTCTGCGGTTTATCGCTCTGGTCATGCCGTCCCTCCCTTTTGTTTAAGGATATTATATCAGATTTAACGAATTTTATAAGACCTTTTTAAGGGCACGAATTGTCTGCAGCACAAAGGATGACGAAAGAGCCTACCTACATCACGGCCATGTCAAAGTTACCAAGACGATCATAAGTAAGCGGACCTTGCTCCGTAATCAGGATGTCGCCAAGATAGTTGAGACGATGCTCGACCGGCGCAGAGGCGGGTGATCGGGACTACCAGAATCGCCGCAGGTCGAAGGAGAGCTGACGGTGGTGTTTGATGGACAGAAAGATCACCTGACGGTCTCTGTGCAAATAAAGTATCAGATAGTCGTCCACGATAAACTCGCGAAGCTCGTTCCCTTTTTTCAGAAAGGTTTTCAACTTTTGCGATAGAGATCGGGCTTCTTCCGACCGGATCGGATGCTGGAGAAAGAGTCGGCCGGACTGGGAATATCGGCAAAGCATCGGTATGATGTCATCGAACAGACGGTCGAGGAGGCGTTCAAATGCCGCGTGTCCCTCCGGTTCCAGAAAGAGCCGGAGTGCATCAAGGTTGAGGCTGAAATTCTCGGTGAAGACCGTCGCGCGCCATCTACCGGCCATAGCGGGCTTTTAACTCTTTCAAGGAAAGGGTTTTCCCGGCAGCGACATTTTCCATCCCGCGGACCGCTTCCTCAAGAAGCGTGAGATGGACGTGCTCCCGCTCCAGGCGGTGGTAGTGATCCAGCCGGTCGGCGTCGATCAAGGCGGCGCAGCTCTCGCCGTTCTTGGTGATGATC
>JACRGZ010000079.1 GCA_016234155.1 Nitrospirota bacterium
AAGCATTTAAGGCATCCTTTTAATGCAAGCCGTGTAGGTTGGGTTGAGCTTTGCGAAACCCAACAAACCATTGCAATAAATCGTTGGGTTGAAAAACGCAACCCAACTTACGCACTTTTTAAGGTGGTCGCAATTTGCGACCACCTCATCAGACTTTTCTATGTAAGAAATCAGCCCCTGTAGTGTTTTCAAGCTTTCCTGAGTCTAATGTCTATGGTCTATGGTCTGAATTACAGATACTCTACATAGTTGCCGTAATCTGGAGCATGACCAGATTACGGCTGATGTCCTGTGCGGCGGGGGTTTGAGATTCCTGGTTAAAATGCGAAACAGATACCATGCCCTGCAGCCATGGCCTGATGGGATAAGATAACCTTGCTGAAAGGTTGTATGACTGTGTATCAACACCATTGCCATTACTGGCCTTGTTCATTGCATAATTGGCATTGAGGCCTGAGGAAAGGGTTTTTGTGAGGAGGCCGCTTGCATTGATATAAAACAACTGTGACACCGCCGGCCTGGGGCTGACACCACTCCCGGGGTTAAGAGCCCTTGAATAGCCGACATTATATGTAAATCGCCTCGACCTTGTCGAAAACCGGAGATCTCCCCGCATTGTTGACGTATCATCCCCCCTCTCATAATCCAGTATATCCGCCCCAGCATTAATATCAAATATTGAAACAGGGGAAAATGTATGCCTTACCCCGGCAGTGACAAAATATATGCGTGAGTCTGCGCTATCAGCCCGGATATACCTTATACCAGTATCTCCGGAAAGCATCTCTTTGGCAAATTTATAGTTTGTCCCTATTGAGGCAGTATGTGTCATGTTATCTATAAGGTTGGGGTCTGAATATTCTGTCAGGAGATTAGAATACCTCGTCCTTATATCCTGCCTTTGCGAGAGGGGGACTCTCAACTCAATGGAGAGTGCGTTTCTATAGGAATCAGTGCGAACTGTCCTCACACCGTAATTGCCCAGTGAACCAGCCTGTCCGCTCTCTTCATCAAAAAAGTAATCCTGTAGATCAGGGGTGAACGTAAAATCATCGGTAACCGTAACATCCGTCTCCTTGAAAAATTTACGGAACCACCTGTCTAAATCCACATCTATGTTCCCGTCCTGTGTCACGACATTGAGCTCCGGATGTATTGAAAAGGTATTAAGCGCGGCAAGATAACCGACCTTAAGGCCGACATCGGCACCGCTATAAATCGCAGAAAGATTTGCGGAAACCTTTGTGACGTAATCATCTACTGCATCTCTTCTTGAGTAGATGTTGCTGTCATAGGTCTCAGAAACAGAAACAGAGGGTTTAAAGTCCCAGTTTTTCTGGGCGCTGCCTTCCGCAGAAAAGGATAATAAAAGAAGCGGGAGAAGGATAAGTGCAAGGTATATAAAACGTATAATCTTCAAATACAGGAGGCTCTTGCAAAAGTATAAAAATGTTGTCATTCCCGCATGGTTTAAGCGGGAATCTAGTGTTTTATTACAGAAAAGCATATCCCCGATAGAAGATTTCGGGGATGACACAGACTTTTGCAAGAACCTCACAGGAAATATCCCTTTCCCCTATTTTATAGAGATGCCATACTTTTTTATCATATCAGCAAGGGTCTGCCGGCTAATGCCAAGTTCTTTCGCGGCATGAGTTATATGATTTCCATGTCTCAATAATGCCTCACTTATAAGGCGTTTTTCAAGGGCCTCACGTGCCTTCTGAATAGAAGGAAACTGCTCACGTTCCTCACTTGCAGGTAAAAAACCGAGATCCTGGGATGATAACAATTCACCGTCTGACATGACAACCGCCCTTTTAACCCTGTTTTCAAGCTCACGGACATTTCCGGGCCAGTTATAATCTGACAATGCCTTTATAGCCTCATCATTAAAGCCCCTTACGTCCTTTTTGAACTCCATGGAATAACGGTTTAAAAAGGCACGGGCAAGGAGAAGAAGGTCATCCCCCCTGTCTCTAAGGGGCGGCATAAATACAGATACAACGTTAAGCCTGAAATAGAGATCCTCCCTGAATTTGCCATCATCAACCGCCTCCTTCATATCCCTATTGGTTGCGGCCATTACCCTCACATTAACAGAAATCTCTTCTCTCCCGCCCACTCGTTCTATTATATGGTCCTGGAGAAACCTTAGCAGCTTCACCTGGAGCGGGAGGCTCAATTCTCCTATCTCGTCTAAGAAGAGGGTGCCTCCCTCAGCATATTCAATCTTCCCCTTTCTGCGGCTGTCAGCGCCGGTAAATGTCCCCTTCTCGTGGCCGAACAACTCGCTTTCCAGCAAGGTCTCAGGAATAGCCCCGCAGTTTATTACTACAAAGGCGGCTTCTCTGCGTTGACTGAGCCTGTAAATAGCCCTTGCCGTAACTTCTTTCCCTGTGCCGGATTCCCCGAGTATGAGGACCGGCACATCTACAGTAGCCACCTTCCTGATAACCTGAAAGACCTGTTCCATAGCCGGACTATTGCCGAGGATTCCTTCCAGCCCTTCTGGCTTAGTCTGACGTCTGAGGGTAAGATTTTCCATCTCAAGCTCTGCCATCCGGAGCGCCCTTTTTACTACAACCCTGACCTCGTCTATGACCGGCGGCTTGGTAAAGAAATCAAATGCCCCCATCTCAACGGCCTTAAGGGCATTCACCCTTTCTGTGTTGCCGCTGATAATTATCACCTTGATATTGGGATCAAGGGATAGAATTTCCTCAAGGGTCTTGAGCCCTTCTTCCGCATCCCTCGGCATTGGAGGCAGTCCGAGGTCAAGCATGACCACAGGGGGATGTGCTGTCCTGATGAATTCTACAGCAGATACACGGTCCCCGGCCTCAAGGATATCGTAGTCCCTGGACAGTGCCCACCGCATCTGTGAACGGATGGACTCGTCGTCGTCCACTATTAAGAGTTTAGGCTTGTTCATAACGGCAATACCACGCGAAACTCACTTCCCATCCCCTCTTCACTCTCCACCTCTATCCTGCCTCCATGCGCCTCGACAATCTTTTTGCATTGGAAGAGGCCAATGCCGAGTCCATGGGACTTGCTGCTCCTGAAGGGTTTAAACAGCGAAGTCCGGATAAACTCCTTAGACATGCCGCAACCCTGGTCAGAAACCGTCAGAATCACCTCTCCACTGTTTGTACATGTCTGAATCCCTATCCCCTTGTTAGAAGGCGTCGCCTCAATGGCATTTAGAAGCAGATTCAGAAAAACCTTGTGTAACTGCTCCCCGTCACCAGAGACGGAAGGGAGCCTTTCAAGATTCTTTACAATCCTTGTTGAAACCTGGCCATTCAGCGTAGAGAGTGTCTCATCCACAATACCGTTAATGTCCAAGGGGGCCGGATTAATCCTCAACCCCTTGGACAGGAGGGTCATATTAGAGATCATTGCATTCATCTTTGCTACAGTTCCCTTGAGCGTCCTCAGGGTGTCTTTCTGAAATAATGGATTACTTATATGCTCTTCTGCATTCCCGCTCAAGAGGGATAAGGTTGATACAAGGTTCTTCAGGTCATGGATAAAGAAGCTTGAGACCTGGTGAAATGCCTCTGTCTCCCTGGCAGCAAGCAGTTCCTGTGTTAAACGGATGGTCTTGATGCGGTTTGCTGCATGGCCTGCTATTGCCTTCAGGAGGTCAAGGTCGTCCTTCCTGTAAGGTTCCCCGGAGATATCCTCCCCCTGGAGTATGAAACCTATAAGATCGCCCCCGCCGGCTATGAGTGGAGTGCATAGTACAGCCTTGGTGGCGGCTATAAGCGGGGCAATTTCATCTGGGAATCCCTGTGACCCCCTCACCCCTGAAACCCCTGAATCAAGTTCAGGGTCAGGGCAGGCTCTATCCCTCTCCCTCCCTTTATCTTTCTGAATCTCACTATTGATTAAAAACGGCATATTATACTTCTTAATATACGATATAACCGGATGGTCTTCTTTGAACCGTATCGGGCCGGCAGCGCTTACTGTCGAGGTGACAAGATGGTATTCACAACTGACAGGCTCATAAAGCCACAGGTATATCTCTTTTACAGCCATAGTCTCCGAGATCATCTCCACCAGCGCCCCTTGTACCTGTGATAAGTCACCCTTTGCCCCGATCTTTTCTATCGTCTCCATCCACTTATCCCTGAACTCATACTTATGTCTATAAAAATGTCTATTAATAAATAGTTGTGCCTTCCGCCGAAGTCTTGCCGAAAGGACCACCACTACCAGCGCTACCATGGTAACGAATACAAAGAGGGGACTCCAGAAGGTATCGAATGCCCCTCCATACAGCTTAATACCTTGTGCTACAAGACCTACTGTAAGCAGATAGGCCCCGACAATGAGTACACTCAAGGAATTATAGATAATATAACGTGAAATAAATATATCCACATCAAGCAGTTTATTCTTGACGACGGTTAACATGATAAGACCAGTTGAGATTAAAACAACAACTGAGGTAATGGGGATATGACTGAGGGTAAGCATAGAGAATAATAATGCCTGACTCGCCAAATATATATGAAAGGCAAGGACGGCGCCGACACCGACGATTATATATTTGCTTTGTCTCCGTTTAAATCCTGTAGAGAAACGAAGGGTATTTTCAATATGTATCAGATTAAGGAGCATCCCGAGGAGGAGGAAGATGTAAAAATACCGGCCTACCGGGCCTAACAATAAGGCCCAGTGAATTTCATCGCTGTATGACTGATAGGTAAATAAAGGGGACCTTATCCAGGATATAAAAAAGGCTGAACCTAAGTATAGGGCTATAAGAAGAGGCCTCCAGCGGGAAAGCAGCTCTTTGTAATTTGCCCGTGCAAAGGTCAGGGAAAAGAGAAACCATGTGGAAGGCAGGAGTGCCTTACCTGTAAGTGATAGATACCTACCAAGCAAAAACCATGTCTCGCTGCCCGAGAGGAGAAGCATGGCATCCCCGCCTTCAATCAGGGTAAGGCTTAACATGCCAAGGCCAAAACCTATGTTGGCAGGGTGGCGGGGGTTGCGGGAAAAGACAAGTATACCAACACCGAAAGATACTACGGCAGCTAAGGTGGGAAGGATTAAGAGAAATTGACTGAAGTCATAAATCATCAATATGTGATAATTGCAAATTATAGGCCAATTCTATGGGTGTTTAATTTTAATACAGCAAAATAAGGGGCGCGCGTATTAGGCTAATTTTCTGCACATACAAGTTAATTAATTAGCTTGTATGTGTCGCACATGACATTTTTTTGAAAAATCCTTGACAAAATAGAGTAAAAAAGGATATAAGGAATTGGCCCTTATACTGTGGTTATATTCATAACACTTTGATCTTATGAGGGAATCAGATATCGCACAAACTGGCATCTCCTATGCAGTTCAACCTATATTGAAAACCAACATCAAAGATTGTTTCAACCTTTGCTCAGAGCAAACCCGCCGAAAGGCGGGGACGCAGAGTAACGGGACTAAAGGACAACGGTTTGATTCGTCCTAAGTCCGCCGAGCCGCCAGAGGACAATTTCTCTGGCGGCTTTTTTATTTGGGCAAGCATAACAGAATTCCCAGAATTCGGCATCCTTGACCGGGCAAAATGGAGGAAACATGCACCAGGCAATACATCAGAGACATCGTTCCACCCTTCATAACCCTCCCCCCTTGTGGGGGAGGGGAGGGTGGGGGATAATAAGCAGGGGAATAATAAGCAGGGGGGTAATAAGCATAATAATCTTCTTCCTATTTACCTTTTTATTACTAACCTCCTCTGCCCACGCCGGACAGGCCGTCCTTACATGGGACCCACCGACCACTAACACAGATGGTACACCATTAACAGACCTGGCTGGTTATAAAATCTATTACGGAATGTCATCAGGAGGCTATGGCACAAGTATTGATACCGGTAATGTTACCACTTACACAATATCTGGTCTGACTGAAAAGGTGACATATTATTTCGCCGCCACAACCTACAACACCTACGGCAATGAAAGCAACAACTCCAACGAGGTCTACAAGACAATACCAGACGCTACTCCCCCTGTAATCTCCAGTGTCACAGTCAGTAGCATCTCCAGCAATAGTGCGGTCATAACATGGACAACAGATGAAACCTCCACATCACAGGCAGAGTATGGCACAACTACATCCTATGGCTTTTCAACGACTGTGGATAGCACAATGGTAACCTCACATGGTGTCACTTTAAGCGGGCTTTCAGCGTGGACAACCTATCACTTCAGGGTAAAGAGCCAGGATGCAGCAGGAAATCTTGCCACATCCGGTGACTACACATTTACTACCCTTGCCCCGCCGGATACCACACCGCCCACCGGTACCATTTCCATTAACGGCGTGGCTTCCTATACTACTTCCGCTGCTGTAACACTTACCCTTTCCTGTAGTGACTCAGGTTCCGGTTGCAGCCAGATGAGACTCTCCAATGACGGAACAACATGGAATGTCTGGGAAAGCTATACTGTCAGCAAGTTATGGACATTATCCAGCAGTGACGGAGTAAAGACGGCTTATGTCCAATATAGAGATACTACAGGCAATACGTCGCAGAGCTATACAGATACAATAACCCTGGATACAAAAACCCCAGTAATATCAGGAATAGTGGCGGGCAGTATAACCGCTGGTGAGACAACTATTACATGGACAACTGATGAGGCATCTTCATCCCATGTCGAGTATGGAACGAGTGCAGACTATGGAGGCTTCAGCAATCTGGATAGCAGCCCTGTAACATCTCATACAGTGACACTTTCCGGATTAACTCCAAATACAGTCTACTATTTCCGTGTCCTTTCAAATGACCAGGCCGGCAATCAGGGTACATCAGTGGGATATAACTTCACTACCCAGAAGGTAGCACAGCCAGATACACCGGCTGTCATTCAGGATCTTACTGTACGGGTTGGGGCAAGCCGCAGAAATTCCTTAATCCTCGATTGGACGGCGACAGGTGCAGATGGGGTTGAAGGGACGGCATCAGCCTATGACCTGAGGATGTCTACTCAGAAGATTATAGAGGATGGGATTACCCCGGCCCAGGGTGAGATCAATTTCTCTACGGCTGTTAAGATTAATGGGATGACTGCCCCTAATGTGGCCGGCACCCGAGAGTCTGTACAGGCAGGTCAGCTTGAGACAAATAGCGTATACTCCTTTGCAATTAAGGCGATCGATGATAAAGGTAACCGCTCCGCCATCTCGAACGTAGTAAATGCTGATAACATCCCACCACTGCCAGTTACAGCAGTTCGTCAGGGATATACAATGATATCATTACCCCTTGTTCCTATTACTTTGGATGTCCAGACATTATTGGGCGGAATCGTGGGAACTCCAGTAGAACTGTACTGGTGGGGCTCCAACGGCCTTGGTGATGATAATGGTGCGTTTGTCGCAGATACTAATATAGTCCCTGGTTACGGCTACTTCCTTAAGTCTGATATTGAAAACGCCGTCCTTAACGTCACAGGAACTGTAATTACTGATGCAAGCAGGGCAATTCCACTCCAACCTGGCTGGAACATGATAGGAAATCCTTACCCCCTAGAAGTCGTATTACGAAATACTTATGTCCGGAAAATAGACACAGGGGAATTAAAGAGTTATGAAGACGCTGTAATAACCGGCTGGACCGGTAATGCCGCATACAATTTCAATGGAAGCACATACGACTTTGAGCTGTACACCAATGCAATACTAAAACTATGGCAGGGATACTGGATCGCAGTATTACAAGGAGGCCAATACGAACTGATTATCTATAAACCATAACGTGTCATTGCGAGACCCAAAGGGTCAAAGCAATCTCCTCCTCCCTCTAAAATCCCCCCCTTTCATAAAGGGGGGATAGGGGGGATTAAGGGTGGGGGTGAGATATAACAAATGGAGGCAGGTACAACAATGTATAAGATATTCAGCATAATTATCCTGACCACAATACTCATAGTAACCGGTGCTGTAACATCCATGGCAGCCTGGCAACTCACCCTCGATGTCTCCACGCCGGACCCAAACTCCGACACCGGCACAGCCACAAACAAACTTACTATAGGAAGTGACGAGACAGCCACAGACGCGTATGACAATAAGTTTGACACCATTGCCATGTTAGATGGCCCAATACATGCCTATTTTCCACATCCGGAATATCTATCGGAGCGACAGAATCTCTGGAGAGACTTCCGCTCAGAATCACTCCCCAGGGAATGGAAAATCGAGATACAGTCATCTGTAAATAACACTATAAGTCTCAGTTGGAATATTGATGCCCCTGCTAATCTTAATTTCACCCTTATAGACACAGACAGCAATCAAGAAACTCCTATGATGTCTTCAAACACCTACTCCTACAGTAACCCCACCAGTATACCGAAAAAGTTTTTGCTAAGAGTGGCAGAAAATACGACTACGGACACCTCTGGCAATGGCAACAATAGCAGTGGCGCCAGTAGTAGCAGTGAGGGTAGTAGTGGAGGTAGCAGAGGCGGGGGTGGAGGATGCGGTTACATCAAAAATGAAAGAACAGGCAGCAGATCTTCAGGAGAGGGCGCCTCAGAGACTTTAAACATGATAATTCTCTTTACCCCGTTGATCTGGTTGTCAATTAAACGGATTGTTTTTTCAGAATCCATAGTATATGTTAGAAAAGGCGGAAAGGAAATATTCCAGCGAGTGCATGAAGAAAAACATAATCCATGGCCTCATATACCTCTTTCTTTTGACCCTGACAATATTAACACTGAACGGCTGCGGGGATGGTGGAGGAGTAAATATAACCGGCGCAGATACTAGCGCCAACTCTGCAACCCTTCTCTGGGACCCGCCTACGACCAACACAGACGGAACCGAATTAACCGACCTCACAGGATATAAGGTCTATTACGGCACAGAATCCGGCAACTATACTGCATCAACAGATGTGGGTAATGTTACAACCTACACAGTCTCTGACCTCCCGCCGCAAACCTATTACTTAGCTGTCACCGCCTATGACGTATATGGAAACGAAAGCGATTATTCAAACGAGGTATCAAAGACAATATCACCATAATCGTAGTCGCTAATGCACTATGTCCTGTGCAAAAGCACCACAAAAGGTGTGCATTCTTCTTCGTATCGGCCTGGCATGATATAGAAAAAAGGGATAAAAAGAGCTGATAAATCAGGAGGGTGTGATATCTGTTAATCGTCTCTATAGTTGGCCTTACCTTTGCATCTCTATCTATCAGGAGCAGGGAATGAGCGAATGAGTTTACCCATCTACTCATCTACCCATTCACTCATTCACTCAGTTGAGGCTCTTGCAAAAGTCTATGTCATCCCCGAAATCTTCTATCGGGGATATGATTTTCTGTAATAAAACACTATATTCCCGCTTAAACCATGCGGAAATGACAACATTTTTATACTTTTGCAAGAGCCTCAGTTGTGTGTTAATAACCAGACAAGGAAAGGAGATGACCAATGTACCAGAAACTGATTATTGTTGGAAACCTCGGGGGAGGTCCTGAGCTACGTTATACCCCTTCAGGACAGGCGGTAACAAATTTCAGTGTAGCCACCAGTGAGACATGGACGGATGCCACCGGCCAGAGACAGGAGCGTACGGTCTGGTGGCGTATCTCGGTCTTCGGGAAACAGGCGGAAATATGTAATACCTACCTCCAGAAGGGAAGGCGGGTACTTGTGGAGGGAAGGCTGAATTCTGACCCCGAGACTGGCGCCCCCCGCCTCTGGAAAGGACAGGATGGAACGATCCGTTCCTCCTTCGATGTTACCGCCGTAAATGTCCGCTTTATGGGCGGCCGCAATGACGGTAATGGATCCCCTGCCCGGACAGATTCTCCAAAAGAAGAATTACCTGCAGAAGTGGAAGAGATGCCCTTTTAGAAGGATTCCATTTATATCCATCCTGGGAAGCTCTGAAAAAATTCCGCTTGCTGCGTTGCTCTATTTTTTCACAACTTCTGAGAGATTCTCATGCATAGGCCTCTTATCCCGTTTGTAGCCGCATATATATATGGCATCGTTGCTGCGGAGTTGTTCAGATATTTTCCGGTTACGGTCTCTTTCGTTTCTCTGCTCCTTCTTGCGACAGTGGTTTATTTTTGTATTGCAATAACTGGTAGAAGCCGCATGACTCCCCCTCCCCCCCCGATAAATACTTCGGGGGCAAGCTTTAATCCCCTCCCACCAGGGGAGGGGAGATCGAGAGGGATACAAGGGGGGATGGTGATCATAGTCATCGCA
>JACRGZ010000011.1 GCA_016234155.1 Nitrospirota bacterium
GTGCATGGATTTTTCGAGTATCTCATCATTTCCGACATGCATATCAGCTATGAATGTACCGGCAGTCTTTGCCGCCATCGGCTGTGAAAGCATCTTACTGAATAGATTAACAGACTCCTCAGAGCCGCCTATTATCAGATGTGATGCCTCCCCCCTGCTCAAAAGCCCCTCTAAATGACTTATAACATCCTGCAGATGGAAATGGACATGGACTTCTATATGCCGCCTGAACCTGTTTTCATCCCTCCCATACCATCCGCCTTTCTTATGCTTACGGGGGATATCCGGCGTAAAAAGCTCTGTATGTTCGGTAATTTCTCCAAGCCGGATATTGAAAAGCCTTGCGTGTTCCCTGTCAACAAGGGCTACCGCATAACTCTGATACTGATCCAGTATGCTTGTAAGTGGTTTTAGATATGGTGTCCTATCAATTACCACATGATTTTTTATCGGGATTGCCAGATGATATACCTCCCACAGATCCGACAGTGAAGATGATATAATTGCAAGCGCCTTTTTAAACTCTGTCTTGCTGCTCTTAATATATGTCTCTATTTTTTTTGCATCCTCCTTAACTATTTTCTGCTCTGCATTGCTGAGCTTCTCAATCTCAGGTTTGACAAGGTTTCTGAATGTAACAAAATATTCCCCTTTAGGATTGGTAACAGGATTGACATTCAGAAATACGCTTGTATGCAGCTCCCCCTCTCCCCGAATGCTGTTTAACCGTGTTAAGTCTTCTCTGGTGAACATTGTACGGAACCTCCTTTTATAGCATTTTTAGAAACTCATCCTCAGTTATTATCTTCACCCCAAGCTCCTTTGCCTTGCGGGCCTTGGAACCTGGTTCCTCCCC
Source organism: Nitrospirota bacterium (assembly GCA_016234155.1). Taxonomy (GTDB): domain Bacteria; phylum Nitrospirota; class 9FT-COMBO-42-15; order HDB-SIOI813; family HDB-SIOI813; genus JACRGZ01. Next base: position 857 of record JACRGZ010000011.1, read on the forward strand.
TGCAACCACAAAGTCTGTATTCTCGCTGACACTCGAGGTCACATGACCCCCCACGGATTCTATCCTTTCTTTAGCCTCATCCCGTGTCCATGACTTAAGTGTCCCTGTAAGGACAAATACCTTGCCTTGTAATTTCCCCTCTCTTGCCGTCTGTATAATTGGAAATCTTATCCCTGCATCTCTAAGCCTCTTGATTTCTTTTTTGTTGTCATCCTGGCTGAAAAATTTAATGACACTCTGTGCTATTTCAGGGCCAATCTCATTTGTTTCCAGCAGTTCTTCCTCTCGTGCCGATAGCAGTCTTTCTATATCGCCAAACCTCTGTGCAAGGACCTTCCCTGTATGCTCCCCCACATGTCTGATGCCAAGAGCGAACACAACCCGTGAAAGACCCCTTCCTTTGCTTGCCTCTATGGCATCAATGATATTCTGAGCCGATTTATCGGCCATCCTTTCAAGCGCTGCTATCTGCCCTTTTGTAAGATAATATATATCTGAGAGATTTTTTACAAGCCTTTTGTCAACGAGCTGTTCAGTTAGTTTCTCACCGAGCCCCTCAATATCCATCGCCCTTCTTGAAGCAAAGTGTCTAATCCGCTCCTTTAACTGTGCCGGACAGTTAATACCTGTGCATCTGTAATAGACATCCTCCTTCAATGCATCTGAACCGCACACGGGGCATCTGTCCGGTAATCTATAGGGTATCTCCTCCCCGGTTCTCTTCGATGTAATTACCTTTACCACCTCAGGTATCACATCCCCGGCACGCTGTATCAGCACCCAGTCGCCGGCACGCACATCCTTTCTGTCTATCTCATCCTGATTGTGGAGTGTAGACCTGCTTACCGTTACCCCCCCGATCCTTACAGGCTCCATGATCGCCACCGGCGTGAGTATTCCTGTGCGGCCGACATGCGCCTCTATCTTAAGTATCTTAGTGGTTCCCTGTCTCGGTTCAAACTTATATGCAATAGCCCACCGGGGGCTCCTTGCCACAGCGCCGAGCCTGTCCTGCAGTTCAAGGCTGTTGACCTTGACCACCACCCCGTCTATCTCATATTCGAGGGAGTCCCTCATGTTCCCTATCTCTTTATAATATTCGATGACGCGGCCGATGCCATAACACAGTCTGTTTAATGGATTTGTCTTGAGTCCCCAACTCTTGAGAGTGTTCAGGACATCCCAATGGGTCTCAAACCTCCGGCCGCGCACCTCGCCGGTCCCGTAAAAGAAGATATCAAGCGGCCTTTTTGCAGTAATATTGGGGTTGAGTTGGCGCAATGACCCGGCGGCGGCATTTCTTGGATTTGCAAAGAGCTGCCCTCCTGACTCTTCCCTTTTTCTGTTTAACTCCCTGAAATCCCGCAACTTCAGAAAGACCTCCCCCCGCACCTCTAACCTCTCCGGCGCCGGCTCATGTCTCTTTATAAGATTAAGAGGGATTGTCTTTATGGTCCTTAGGTTCAATGTAACGTCCTCTCCCGTAAAACCATCACCGCGGGTAGAACCAACCGTTAAGATCCCGCCCTCATATACCACCTCAACTGCAAGGCCGTCTAATTTTGTCTCCGCCACATACTCAATCCCCATCTCTTCATGTAGATGGAGAAAGCGCTTGATACGTCTGTCAAACTCAAGTGTCTCTTCCTCCGTCTCTGTATTGGATAGACTCAGCATCGGTATAGTATGGGTAACCGACTTAAACTCTTCGAGTGGAGGGGCGCCTACCCTCTGGGTTGGCGAATCAGTTGTTATAAGGGGAGGATAAGCCTTTTCCAATCCGGCAAGCTGTTGCATGAGCCTGTCATACTCTGCATCCGATATCTCCGGGGAGTCTAAGACATAGTAGAGGTAGTTGTGGTAATTTATCTCCTCTCTAAGCTCCTTGATCCGCCTATCTGCTGCCCGTTTGTCCATGTAACAAAATTCAAAAATCAAAATGTAATGTAAAATGAGGCTCTTGCAAAAGTATAAAAATGTTGTCATTCCCGCATGGTTTAAGCGGGAATATAGTGTTTTATTACAGAAAATCATATCCCCGATAGAAGATTTCGGGGATGACACAGACTTTTGCAAGAACCTCAAATGTAAAGAATTATTCCTTTTTGAATTCGGGGTACCCACGAAGTGGGTCGTGTCATTTTGATATTTGATTTTTGAATTTTGATATTATTTCAGCGCTGCCTTCAGCACCTCATCCACATTCTCTACAAACACAAACTTCATATCCTTTTTCAGTTCTTCAGGTATCTCTTCCAGATCCGCCTCGTTTCTCTTGGGGAGGATTACTGTCTTTATACCTGCCCTCCTTGCGGCAAGCATCTTCTCTTTTATACCTCCAATAGGAAGGACAAGCCCTGTCAGTGTAATCTCGCCTGTCATCGCAACCTCATTGCTTACAGGTCTGCCGGTAAGTAACGAAACAAGGGAAGAGATCATCGTTACCCCTGCTGATGGCCCATCCTTAGGGATAGCGCCTGCGGGGACATGGAGATGGATGTCATGTTTTTCAAAAAAGTCCTCCGCTATTCCAAGCTCCTTAGTCCTCGACCGGACATAACTTAGTGCGGCCTTTGCCGACTCCTGCATGACATCACCCAGTTGGCCAGTAAGGGTAAAACCTTTATTCCCGGGCATCTGAGTAGACTCGATGAATAAGATGTCTCCTCCTGTCTCAGTCCATGCAATGCCTGTGGCAACACCCGGCACTGCAGTCCTTTTAGCCACTTCCGGATATACCTTCTCCGGACCTAAATAGTTGTGGAGGTCGGCCGCCTTTACCGTAACCTTCTGCAAATTGCCTGCTGCTACTTCCTTTGCAACTTTTCTGCAGACAGTGGCAATCTCACGCTCAAGGTTTCTGACGCCGGCCTCCCTGGTATAACTTGAGATAATCTTGAGTATTGCATCCTTCTCAAATTCAATATTATCAGTGGTAAGACCGTTCTCGTTCAACTGCCTTGGCACAAGGTAATGCAACGCAATCCCGAGCTTCTCTTCCTCTGTGTACCCTGCAAGGGTTAGCACCTCCATCCTGTCTCTCAGGGCAGGATGGATAGTCTGGATGACA
>JACRGZ010000082.1 GCA_016234155.1 Nitrospirota bacterium
CTCAGAATAATGACGACATTTCTTTGCAAAATCCCTCCTAACCTCCCTTTTCCAAAGGGAGGGATAATCCCCTCTTTGAAAAAGAGGGGTTAGGGGAGATTTCCTCAATGATGTCTATTCAATTTTGAGACCCTTAATAATACTTGCTTTTCAAATTATTTTTGCATTTTTAATTGTCATTTTGCACTTTCATTTTTGCATTTTGAATTTTCTACAATATATACCTGCTCAAATCATGATCTTTCACAATGTCTGCCAACCGCTCGCGCACATGCTTGGCATCTATAACATATTTTCCCCCTGAGAGTTCGGGGGCATCAAAGGATAGATCATCGAGCAATTTTTCCATTATTGTAAACAGCCTCCTCGCCCCTATATTCTCCATACGCTCGTTCACCGCTACCGCTGTAACTGCGATCTCTTTGATCGCATCTTCTGTGAATGTAAGCTCAATACCTTCTGTCTGCAAGAGGGCTGTATATTGCTTTAGCAGGGCATTCTTCGGTTCTGTAAGGATGCGTATAAAGTCCTTCTCCCCAAGTGAGTCTAACTCCACCCTTATGGGGAAACGGCCCTGCAGCTCAGGGATAAGGTCAGACGGTTTTGAAACATGGAATGCACCGGCAGCGATAAAGAGGATATGGTCGGTCTTTACAGGTCCATACTTCGTAGTAACAGTGGTGCCCTCCACTATAGGCAGGAGGTCCCTTTGAACACCCTCTCTCGACACATCAGGGCCAAACCCTTTTTCCCTGCTCGCTATCTTATCTATCTCGTCAAGAAAGACAATGCCGGACTGCTCGACCTTAGTTATAGCCTCCCTCACTACCTCATCCATATCTATTAACTTCTGGACTTCTTCCTCAGTAAGTATATTAATTGCCTCTTTCACTTTAACTTTTTTCTTTTTGCTCTTCCCCGGAAAGAGGCCGCCGAGCATCTCTTTCAAATTCATCTCCAGCTCTTCCATCCCAACGTTAGAGATAACCCCAACGGGGATCATCTTCTCTTTGACATCGAGTTCTAATAAACGGTCATCAAGCCTCCCCTCCCTTAGTTGAGAGCGGAGTTTTTCCCTTGTCTCTGTATATGTTGCCTCTGTAGTGGTTGTATCATAGGGAGGTCTTGGCGGGGGGCTTGGCAGCAACAGGTCAAGAACCCTCTCCTCTGTCTGACGTCTTGCCTTTTCCCTGACTGTCTGGGTTCTCTCCTCTTTCATCATATTTACAGCAAGCTGGGTCAACTCCCGTATGATAGATTCTACATCCCTTCCCACATACCCAACCTCTGTAAATTTGGATGCCTCTACCTTTGTAAACGGCGCCTGGGATAGTTTGGCCAATCGCCGTGATATCTCTGTCTTACCGACGCCGGTCGGGCCAATCATTATGATATTCTTGGGCATGACCTCATCACGGAGGTCCTCAGACAGCCTCTGCCTGCGCCAGCGTGTCCTGAGCGCGATCGCAACAGCGCGTTTAGCCGCAGCCTGTCCTATTACATATTTGTCCAGCTCTTCTACTATCTGCTTAGGTGTAAGAGAATCGCTCATGTGTTACCCCACAAATATCAAAAATAAAAAATCAAAAAGCAAAATGACAGATTAAAAATCAAAAATCAGGTTTAATTGGTTCAATTAGTTTTATTCTACATTTTTAATTTGTCATTTTGATATTTGATATTTGATATTTGATTTAATACTATCACAGCTCCTCTACCAATATCTCGCTATTCGTATATATACATATGCCTGCCGTTATCTTCATGGCCTCTTCCACAATTTCTCTTGCACTCATGTTTGTCTGTCTTACAAGCGCCCTTGCAGCCGCAAGGGCATAAGGACCTCCTGAACCTATAGCCATGATACCGTCTTCAGGTTCAATTATATCACCAGTGCCTGAGATGATTAAAGAGGAATTTCTATCTGCTACTGCCATGAGCGCCTCAAGCCTTCTCAGCATCTTGTCAGTCCTCCACTCTTTGGCAAGCTCTATAGTTGCACGTGTCAGATTGCCATGGTATTGTTCAAGCTTCCCCTCAAACTTCTCAAACAGTGTCAGGGCATCTGCTGCCCCTCCTGCAAAACCGGATAAAATTGTGCCATTATACATCCTTCTTATTTTTTTTGCATTATGTTTCATGATGGTGTTTCCCACAGTCACCTGACCATCACCGGCTATGGCAACATGATCATTGCGTCTGACGCAAAGAATTGTTGTGCTACGAATCATATCCCCTCCTGTAATAAAATCAAATATCAAATATCAAATATCAAAATGACAAATTAAAAATGTAGAATAAAACTAATTGAACCAATTAAACCTGATTTTTGATTTTTAATCTGTCATTTTGCTTTTTGATTTTTTATTTTTGATATTTAATTTTCTTCCCCCTCGGATGTGCCTTGTCATAAACCTCCATCAGCTTATCCATGCTTACATGTGTGTAACGCTGGGTGGTAGAGAGACTTGTATGACCAAGCATCTCCTGTACCGAACGCAGATCAGCCCCCCCTTCCAGCATATGGGTGGCAAAGGAGTGCCGGATGGAGTGCGGCGTCATATCCCACAGGCCGCTGAGCTTTTTGTATTTTCCCACTATCCTGTGGACACTCCTTGTTGTGATTCGCATACCGAATCTGTTGAGAAACAGTGGAATCCCCTTTTCACTCGAAAATACCGCCTCCCTGTCATTCTGAACTTGGTTCAGAATCTCTTTAGACCCTGAAACCCCTGAACTTGTTTCAGGGTCAGGGTGACATGTTTGATTTTCATTCTTCCCTGCAAGCATTAATGCCTCAAGGTATTCCCTGATTGCTGCAACGGCCTTTGAACCAATGGGGACTATCCTCTCCTTCCTCCCCTTGCCTTTCACCCTTAGAAGTCCATCCATAAAGTTTAAATCCTCGATGTTAACGGCGACTATCTCCCCTATCCTTATGCCTGCTGAATAAAATGTCTCCAGCATAGCCCTATCCCTTAGCGTCATAACATCTACGCCTGATGGCGCATTAAGTAATCTATCCGCTTCATCTACAGACAGAAACCTGGGAAGGTTTCTGGCACGCCTCGGGGTTGATACCATCTTACCCGGGTTATTTACCCCCCCTGACTCTCTGCAGAGGTAGTTAAAGAATGTCCTGATAGCCGATATCTTCCTTGCCACAGAGGACTTATTCAGTCCCTTGTTGCACAGCTTTGCAAGAAAGGCCCTTATCATGAGGTGATCGATATTGTGAAAATCTTCTATGGACAGGGAATCTTTTTCCAAAACACTTTTAAGGTATTCAACAAACTGTAAAAGATCGGATAGGTAATTCCTTACGGTGTGGACTGATAGATTTTTTTCGGTAGATATATACCTCAAAAAATCTTCACCTTTTGGAATATGAACTATTTTTACATTTTCAATTGCGTCTTCCATTTCTCGATATCCTTAATGGCCCTTTCGACTAACTTCTTCCTGTACATCTCTTTATCCCTTATCTTTCTCAACAGGGGTGGAAGGAGACCCCAGTTTACATTCATCGGCTGGAAGTCTGACGTGCCTCCTGCCGCAACATAATTGAGGAGCGCCCCGATGGCTGCAGTGGCCGGGGGCGGTATAAACTCATCCCCTCTGATATGCATCGTTGCAGATATCCCTGCTATCAAGCCCATTGCAACAGATTCTGTATATCCTTCCACACCGACAATCTGTCCGGCAAAATATATGTTGTCTGTTTTCTTAAGCCTAAGTGAGTCATCGAGCAGGAGCGGGGAGTTTATGTATGTATTTCTATGCAAACTGCCGTAGCGCAGGAATTCAGCCTCCTCAAGACCTGGTATCATCCTGAATACCCTTCTCTGCTCAGGCCACTTTAATCTTGTCTGAAAGCCGACCATATTATATGCCTGGCCAAACCTGTCCTCCTGCCGGAGTTGAACCACCGCATACGGCTCCTTTCCCGCGCTGGGGTCTCTGAGCCCCACAGGTTTTAAGGGGCCGTAAAGAAGGGTATCCATGCCACGTTCGGCTAACGCATCTACAGGCATGCAGCCTTCAAAGTAGGGTATCTTTTCAAACTCTTTTACAGGGGTCTTCTCTGCCGACATGATGGCATTATAGAAATTCTCATATTCATCCCGGCTCATCGGACAATTTATATAATCATCACCACCCTTATTATACCTTGATGCCCTGAAGACCTTCGTTTCGTCAATGCTGCCGGCGCTTATTATCGGTGAAATCGCATCATAGAAATATATAAAATCATACCCTATGCTCTTACGCAGCCCTTCCGCCATCTTATCAGATGTCAGTGGCCCTGTGGCTATTATCACAGGGGTCTCAAAAGATGGTTCCGGCACCTCTTCCCTGATAAGCCTTATATTGGGATGAGATGTTATAACCTCTGTAACCATCTTTGAAAACTCTGAACGGTCAACAGCAAGGGCAGAGCCGGCAGGTATCCTGTTCTTATCAGCAGTCATAATGATTAATGACCCGAGCATACGCAGTTCTTCTTTAAGCAAACCATGGGCGTTAAAAATGTCGCCCGACTTAAAGGAGTTGCTGCAGACAAGCTCAGCCAAATCACCGGTCCTGTGGACATCTGTCATAGTGCCAGGCCGCATCTCATAAAGGAGCACCTTCATCCCCCTCTCTGCAGCCTGCCATGCAGCCTCGGAGCCGGCAAGCCCGCCCCCTATTATGACAAGTTCAGGTTTCATTTGAAAATACCTTTTGAAATCAGGGTCAGGGGTCAAGGGTCATGGGTCATGTACATCCTCCTTGACCCTTGACCCTTGACCCTACACTTTCATTCCTCCCTGTACCCGCAGCCCTTTTTAATGCATACCATCTTGCTGCCACCACCGCGTGTCCTCTTCTCTGCCAAAAATGGTGCGCCGCACTGTGGACACGGCTGAGGCACAGGTTTGTCCCACATGGCGAATTTGCAGGCAGGGTATCTTGTGCATGAGTAGAAGACCCTCCCCCTTTTACTCCTCTTTTCCGTTATCTCTCCGCCGCATCCGACCTCAGGACAGGGAACGCCTGTTGTGATCGGTTTGGTCGTTTTGCAGGCAGGATAATTTGAGCAGGCAAGAAATCTCCCGTACCTTCCGTTCTTGATAATCATAGGTGACCCGCATGCCTGACAACTCTCCCCGGTAGTCTCTTCTCTTATAACCTCAATCCTGCCGGCTTCTCCCCTCTTGAACTCCGTCGTATTTTTACACTCAGGATATGCGGAACAGGCGAGGAAGTATCCCAGCTTCCCCCACTTTATGACCATGCCGTTCCCGCACTTATCGCATTTTATATCAGTAGGGGTCTCCTCTATTTTCAGATTGCGCATCTCCTTTCTGGCCTTCTCAAGATGGGTGTTAAAGGGGTGATAGAAGCCGCCTACTGCCGCTGTCCACTCATATCTTCCCTCCTCGATCTCATCCAGTTCATCCTCCATCTTCGCTGTAAACGTCACGTCTATAAGTTCAGGGAAATGTTCCACCAGCATATCGTTTACCAGGACTCCAAGTTCTGTAGGATAGAACCTCCCTTCTTTTTTTTCCACATACTCCCTATCCTGTATGGTAGACAGGATGGCTGCATATGTGCTCGGACGGCCTATACCCTTTTCCTCCAGCTCTTTTATCAGTGTTGCCTCAGTATAGCGGGAAGGCGGCTGCGTGAAGTGCTGTTTTGGTTCTATAGAAAGGAGGTTCAGCCTTTCCCCCTCCGCTACCTGCGGGATTACCCCCCCCTCCTCTTCTTCCATGACCTGAGCAGGCTCATCGCCCGCCTCTTTGTACAGCTTCATAAAACCGGCAAACCTTACGACTGTCCCTGTCACCCGGAGCAGATATTCACCTGCCCCAACGTCAATAGTCGTCGTATCAAGAACAGCCGGTATCATCTGGCACGCAACGAATCTGTTCCATATAAGCCTGTATAGATTATAGGCATCTCTGTCAACATACTCCTTTATCTCCTCAGGTATGCGTTGAGCAGATGTCGGTCTGACAGCCTCATGGGCATCCTGTATCCCCTTTTTATTCTTGTATTCAACCCCTTTTGCCGGAAGATACTCATGTCCAAAATTATCTTTTATATATTTTCTGGCATCACCCTCTGCCTCCTTTGATATACGCACCGAGTCGGTACGCATATATGTTATAAGCCCTACGGGCCCCTCATTCCCTATCTCTATCCCCTCGTAGAGCCGCTGTGCGATACGCATCGTCTTTTGGGCGGTAAATCTTAATCTCCTCGCAGCCTCCTGCTGCAGCTTGCTTGTGGTAAATGGAGGGAGGGGGTACCTCTTTTTCTCTTTTTTCTCGATTGACCTTACAACATACTCACTGCCTGAAAGGATATCTTTAATCCTGTCAGCCTCTGCCTGATCCGGTATATTTATCTCTTCACCCCGGCATTTTATCAATTTTATCTCAAATGGCGGTGGGGCCTTACCCTCAACCTTCGCTGTAAGGGACCAGTACTCTTCAGATACAAACTGCCCGATCTCTTTCTCAAGGTCGCATACAAGACGCACCGCCACTGACTGGACCCTTCCGGCGCTGAGACCGCGTCTCACCTTCTCCCAGAGGAGCGGGCTCAACTTATACCCGACAATGCGGTCAAGGATACGCCTTGCCTGCTGTGCATTTACCTTGTTCAGATCAATCTTCCCGGGATTGCGCAGCGCCTCTTTGATCGCCTTTTCTGTAATCTCATGAAAGAGTACACGATAGACATTATCCCTGTCCTCATCCAGCTCTTCAGCTATGTGCCAGGCAATTGCCTCACCCTCTCTGTCAGGGTCAGGGCAGAGGTATACTGCAGACGCCGACTTTGCGGCCTTTTTGATCTCTGTCAGGACCGTTCCCTTCCCCTTTATGGTTACATAGTGCGGAGTAAAGCCATTCTCTATATCCACACCAAACTTGTTCCCAGGCAGGTCCTTAACGTGGCCGACAGAGGCCTTTACGTTATAAGATTTACCGAGATACTTTGTGATCGTCCTTGCCTTTGCAGGAGATTCTACTATGATTAACGGTTTTGACATATTTTCCTTCCCCTCTCTCACAAGCATGCCTTAACGTAGAGACTACCGGGCATCTGCTCTGCAAGCCCGTTTAGTTCAAGGTTCAAAAGAAGCTGCACCGCCTTCCGCGATTCAACACCACTCTCCGTTATTATCTGATTTATATGTTTGGGCTCAAGTGTCAATGTCCTGTATATATATTCCTCTTCACCTGACACCGATTTTATACTATCAGGCCTGTTTTTGATACCACGTTTTATGTGGTGCGTCAACAACCGCTCAAATTCCTCTAAAATATCATCAACATCTGATACTAATTTAGCCCCCTGCCGGATCAGATTATTTGTCCCCTCACTGAGCGGCGAATTTATATTCCCTGGAACTGCAAAGACCTCCCGTCCCTGTTCCATCGCAAACCTTGCAGTAATCAGGGAGCCGCTCTTCTCTGCCGCCTCTACCACCACTACCCCGAGTGACAGTCCGCTTATGACCCTGTTTCTCTGTGGAAATTTTTTCTTATCGGGCCGGCTCCCCATGGGAAATTCCGACATGACAGCTCCACTCTTTGCGATATCTGACATCAGGTCACAGTTTTCTCTGGGATACACAACATCTATTCCGCATCCTAAAACTGCGATACTCCTCCCTCCGCTTTTTAATGCAGCCCTGTGGGCGACACTGTCTATCCCCCTGGCCATCCCGCTTATAATTGTAAAACCTGCGGAGGCAAGTTCAGAGGCAAGCATATCTGCAACCCTCATCCCATAGGGTGTAGGCCTCCTTGAGCCGACAATAGCTATAGCGTTTCCATCATCCTGGACAAGCGAACCCTTCATATAGAAATAAGGCGGCGGGTCATATATGTTCTTTAACCTCTCCGGATAATCAGGATGATCTAAGTGTACAAGCCTGATGCCGTCATCCTTAATCTTTCTTATCTCATCTTCCATAATTTTAACAAAAGTTCAAATTTCAAAATCCAAATGTCAAAAAATTTGAACTTTGAGCTTTGACATTTGACATTTATTTGAACTTTGGATTTTGATATTTGAACTTAAAATGAGGTATTTTTACTTTACGGCAGCCACAACCTTACTGCCCACACCAAAGGGTTCTATACTTTTTATCACCAAGGCAGTGGAGGTAGTGTCTTGTACAGAGATTACCCTCAGCTCGCCAATGACGTCGTCACGTCTTCCGCTGACAACATAGAAAAGTATACCAGGAGTAATGCCGTCTGAGGCGCCCCTGTCAATATAGACCACGCTGTATTGGGCATTTAATGTCTTACCTTCATGGGATTCTATTATATAACCTTTAATCCCTGCCGCTGACTCTTTTGCCGCAGTAACTGAAACGGCAGTAGTATAAGGTTGTATCTGATCACCAGGGGATGCATAACCGTATGACTTTACAATCTTGCCCGAGGCATCCCCTCCCTGAACCCTGTTAATCTCAATGACCCCTACAGGTATAAAAAGCATACCAATCTTCTTCCCTGTCTCCGGATGTTTAAGAGGACCCGATGTCCTGAAGATTGTAAGCTTATCACCAATGGATACCTTGTCAGAATACCCTTTTAACAGGGAGAGGTTGACTGCATCTTCGTTAGCGAATATATTTCTCCCTTCTAAAGACCCCCGTATAACTCCATAACTCTCTGTCTTTTCTATTATATAGCCTGCCGACTCAATTATATCCGGGCTTATTACCGGCCTTGAAACAGGAGGCTCAGATACCGCAGCCGGCTGTAAAGGTGAAGGCGGCAAGGCAGGGGCTGAAACTGCGGCCGGGGCCTCAGGCGCAAAAGCCGTCGCAGGGGTTGGAGTAACCGCCTCAGCAGCCGGAGCAATAACCTCTTCTTTTGACGGCGGGATAGCACGGGGTATAACAAGTTTATTTTCAGGGTATATCAGATCCGGGTTTTTGATGTAGCTGTTTTTCCCCCAGATATTGGGCCAGAGAAATGGATTTTTCAGATACTCTTCTGAAATATCCCACAGGGTATCGTCCTTCTTTATTGTGTATACAGTTTCATCCTGTAATCCCCCCTCCTCCCCTTTAGTAAAGGGGGGGGTGAAGGCAAAATAGAGAATAACTGAAATTATTAGTATTGTGATCCTCGTGACTTTTATGATATGCATATCCCTCCTATCTGCTTGGTGCCGAAGGGGGGAGTCGAACCCCCATGCCCTTGCGGACACTAGACCCTGAACCTAGCGTGTCTACCAGTTCCACCACTTCGGCATATGTGCTCAGTTGACGCTCAAAAATGCCCAGGTGCAAGGAAGGACAAGGATTTGAGCCGAGGCGTACTTTTTCGTACGTTGAGGCTCAAATCCGCAGTCCTGACGCCGCACGACCCATTGCATTGGCCTTCGGCCGCAATGGGTACCCCGCATTTTTCAGCGTCAACTGTTTATGTTACAGAAGGATATGACAAGTGTCAAATATTTTTATTGACAAGGGAATTACAATTTAGCTATAACAGATGAGCGATTAAATAGGAGAATGAGATGAAGGTCATTTTAAAAGAAGATATAAAGGGTCTGGGGAAAATGGGTGATATAGTAAATGTTGCTGAGGGATACGGGAGGAACTTTCTCATACCCGGAAGGAAGGCGGTAGAGGCCACAACACATAATATCAAGGCAGTTGAACATGAAAAGAAGATGCTTGAAGAGAAGATGAAACGGGGTAAACAGGAGGTGGAGGAGCTCTCTAAGAAGATTAGTGAAATCTCTGTCACTATCCCGATGCAGGTCGGAGAAGGAGAAAAGATGTTTGGCTCCGTCACCTCTGCTGATATTGCTGAAGCGCTTGATAAGGAAGGGATAAAGTTAGACAAACGCCAGATACATCTTGAAAAACCGCTCAAAGAGCTTGGCCTGTTTCAGGTTCCTGTAAAACTTCATCCGGAGGTTTCTGCAGAGCTTAAGATATGGGTGGTGAAGGGGTAAAGTAATGCGGATTGCGGATTGCGGATTGCGGAATTGGAGGATTCATGCCGGTTTTTATATAGTCTTGTTCTTATTCACGATCATTGGATTTCTCTGGGGATTTCTCTGGCCTGAAAAGGCTGATGCCATACCTTATTTCTCCAGGAAGTACAATTCTCAATGCGCCATGTGTCATGTCCAGTTCCCAAGGCTTAATACTACAGGCATGACCTTCAAGCAGAACGGCTACAGGCTTAAAGGGGAAAACGGGGAGTTTATCTGGCAGGATAAGGTCTTCCCATTCTCTGGCATGGCTGTTCTAAAATATAGGATGATCAACAGAAAAGGGGCTGGATGGATCCCTGAAAGTGGTAAACGGGAAGATGGTAGTCAGAGTATCTTTCTCATTGATGAGATGGAATTTTTCAGCGCCGGTATCCTTGCGCCCCGGGTCTCATACTTTGTAACTTTTGGGTCAGAAGAAGAAAACCCTTTTGAACCCGGTGTTGCCTTTATTATTTTTGATGATATCCTCCCTGAAAGTAAGTTAAATATAAAAGCCGGGAAATTTTACAATGAGTTCCTTCATCTTGCAGAAAAGCGAAGGCTCACCTTCGAGCCGTATATGGCGCCTGTGTCACGGATCCAGTATGGTGTAGAATTAAATGGAGAGGTTCAGTCCCAGAATATAAGATATGCCCTCGGTGTGGCAAATGATGAAGTGACTGGAGGAAAAAAACCAGGTCAAACTGAGGTGGGGTATGTAGATGAACTGGATGTGAGCAACAATATACGGGCCTTTTATGGGTGGTTAGCTTATAATATGCCAGGATATACTATTGGGGTTAGAGGTTATACTGCCAAGGCCGGTGAAGGTCCATATAAAGGTGTAATGAACGACCATACCCAGTTTGATATAAATATAAATATTGACTTTAAACCCGTAATTTTTACCCTTGCCTATTATATACAGTCTAATGTCAATGGTGTGGACGGCAATGACCAGAATAATCTCTTGACAGAGCTGGTCTTTGCGGCCGGACCACAATTTTTAGCCGACTTTCGTTATGAACTGCAGAATAAGGATATACTAAAAGATAAAGATAGCAGATATGTCCTCAATACAGGCTACTATTTTTCCCCAAATATAGCGGTAATCGGTGAATATAGCAGACAGGATGGAAAAGAGTCACAAAAGGATGAGGATAAATTACAGATTGGCATACAATTAGTTTTTTAAAAAAAATCTTGACATTGATTTAACGTAACTGTATATTTTTACATACTTTCTTGAGCAAAACTAATTACCATTCACTATTCACTTTATCAAGGAAGGGGGTGGGAAGAGGCAGAGGCCAGGATAAGAAGTCGCAAGAAGTTAAAGAATACAGGCTGCATATAACATTGACAGAGAAGTTTAACAAAAAAGAGGAGGTTTAAAAAATGTCCCGAGGTGCTAAAATTGCTGTTCTATCATTAACCGCTGTTTTGTTTGTGGTATTCAGTCTCGCAATCTTTGCTGCCGAAAGCCTTGCTGCTGATGCAGCGAATGGGAAGAAGGTTTTCACTGCCAACTGCGTGGTATGCCATGGAGATCAAGGTAACGGCAGTGGTCCTGCAGCAGCCACCATGACTCCAAAGCCAAGGAATTTCACGAGCCCAACTGAAATGAAAGACATAGATGATGCAAGGTTGAAAAAATCCATCACAGAGGGAAGACCTGGCACTGCAATGGTAGGTTTCGCCAAGACATTAAAGGCCAGCGATATTGATGATGTCATTGCATACGTAAAGACCTTTCTCAAGAAATAAATAGTATAATTGCGCAATCTGATAAAGCAACAAAAGCCCTGAGGGTAAACTCAGGGCTTTTGTATTTTGGGAGGGGAAGATTTGGGCAGGGCTACACGGTTCTTCCTTATAGCAAGTTTGATATATCTGCTTATAGGTGTAACAATAGGTATATTTCTTACTATCTACCCCGGGATGGTTGGAGGTTTTTTAGCCATGCACGCACACATCAATCTATTAGGGTGGCTCTCCATGATGGTCTTTGCCGTAGCTTATCATGTCCTGCCACGGTTCAGCGGAAGACCACTCTACAGTGAAAGACTGGCCGACACACATGTCTTCCTTGCCAATATAGGCCTCATTGGTCTTGTAATTGCGTGGCCGCTGTCAAGATACTACTGGACAACCCCATTGCGTGTATTGTTTACAGTCGCCGCATTATGCTATGCTGCAGGGGCGTATGTATTTGTCTACAATATCATTAGAACAGTCTTCGCAAAGGATTAAATTCTGTAACTACTCAGCAGGTGTTATTTTGATTCTCAAGAAAATGAAAAACATATAACAAGAAATGAATAATGAAAATTTGCCTCAAAGAACTGAAAGAGACACATGTTGCATTACAAATTATCCGAAGAAAACCTCAAA
>JACRGZ010000076.1 GCA_016234155.1 Nitrospirota bacterium
AAAAGTCTATGTCATCCCCGAAATCTTCTATCCCCGATAGAAGATTTCGGGGACGGATATGATTTTCTGTAATAAAACACTATATTCCCGCTTAAACCATGCGGGAATGACAACATTTTTATACTTTTGCAAGAGCCTCATCCCGTATTTTGAATTTTGCACTCCGATTTGTCAAGGAATCTTATAATACTTCATCGCCTCAGGTATCCAGCGCTCTATCTCTTTAACCCTTCGCTCTGTTGTGGGATGCGTAGAAAGGAACTCAGGGGGCGCCTTATCTTTGGCCTTCATCATTCGCCGCCAGAAGGCCGCGGCCTCATTGGGATCATACCCTGCCTTTGCCATGAGGACAATGCCTATCCTGTCCGCCTCTAACTCCTGGCTCCGATTAAAGGGGAGCAAAACCCCAACATTAACCCCTAATCCATAGGCCTGATTTACAGCGCTTATGGCAGCAGGATCCTTGTTCCTGACCGCTGCGCTCAGCCCAATCATTCCCAGTTGTGCGAGGATACCGGCGCTTATCCTCTCACCCCCATGTCTTACCAGGGCAT
The DNA here is from genome assembly GCA_016234155.1 of Nitrospirota bacterium. Classification (GTDB taxonomy): domain Bacteria; phylum Nitrospirota; class 9FT-COMBO-42-15; order HDB-SIOI813; family HDB-SIOI813; genus JACRGZ01. The sequence continues at coordinate 555 of JACRGZ010000076.1, forward strand.
GCGCAACCTCATGCCCCATAACTGCAGCCAGTCCTGCCTCATTCTCCGTATACCTGAGTATCCCCGTATACACGGCAACCTTACCCCCGGGAAGGGCAAAGGCATTTATGATCTTATCATTTTCAATCACATTAAATTCCCACTTGTACTCTTCTCTTTCTGCTGCCGCCGCAATACGCCTCCCCACCCTGTTTACCATATCCACGATTTCCCTGTCCTCAGAGAGTCTTGCCTTCTTAATAACATCCTTATACGCGGTAAGACCCAACTCTATCTCCATAGATTCAGGTATCAATATAAGCTGAGAACGGCCCGTCACAGGGGCAGTCTGACAGGCTGAGAGCAGCAGGAGCGTCATAATCAGGGGGATTGACAGGCAGCCCATTATTCTCTCCATAGCCTGTCCTCAACAGCGGCAAGTAATGGCATAAGGGTCTCAGGATATATTGCAGAGATTGCAACCGCATCATACCTCTGGCACAACATCTTAACCTCATCCCGGTCTACCCTGTCCTTTTTATTAAATACAAGGAGACGCGGTATATGGTCTATATCTAATTCTTTTATTGTCTGATCTACAGATGCCATCTGCTGTTCAAACCGCGGGTTACTTATATCAACCACATGAAGTAGAAGGTGGGCATCCTTTAGCTCATCAAGCGTTGCCCTAAAAGCCCCTAATAAATCCTCCGGCAGCTCTTTAATGAATCCAACCGTATCGGTTACAATTACCTCCCGTTCCCTCGGAAACCTTAGCCTGCGGCTTGCAGTGTCTAAGGTGGCAAACAATAAATCCTCTGTTTTAACACTGCTTTTGGTCAGTGAATTAAGGAGTGTTGACTTCCCTGCATTTGTGTAACCTACAATAGAGACAATAGGTAAACCGCTCTGTACCCGCTGCTCCTTCCTCTGCCTGCGTGCATTGCCGAGATGCTCTAACTCCCGCTCTAAGTGCACAATCCTGTCCCTTATCCTCCTCCTGTCAATCTCGAGCTTCATCTCGCCGGGGCCTCTGCCGCCAATGCCACCGGCAAGCCTCGAAAGGGCCTTACCGGCGCCGACCAATCTGGGGAGGAGGTACTTAAGCTGTGCAAGCTCGACCTGGACCTTACCGTCCCTGCTATGGGCATGCCTTGCAAATATATCAAGGATAATCTGTGTCCGGTCTATAACGCGCATATCAGTCATCTCACCGATTGACCTGATCTGCGCCGGTGTCAGGTTCTGGTCAAAGATTATAAGATTGGCGCCGCTCTGGAGTGATTTGATTATCAGCTCTTTTATCTTTCCCTCTCCCATCAGGTACTTCGGGTGGATGACCTTCGGTCTCTGAATTACAGCATCGAGCATGGTAACGCCGGCTGTCCTTGCCAGTTCCTTAAGCTCCTCAAGGGAGTCTTCCTGCTCAACCCTCCTTTTAAGAGAAACACTTACAATTACTCCCCTGTCCCCCTTTTCAACCTCTATCCCCTCCTTAGAGAGAGAGAGCGCTCTATCAACATCATGAAGCAGGTCTGACAGATTCAGGCTTAGTTGATGAAACAGCGCCTTCTCCAGGACCTTATACGCCTTTCCCTCTATGTTTGGTGGTATAAGGTGCGCCATATAAATATGGGCGGGTAGACCGTCATCACTGACACCAACAGCAGCAATAAGGTCTAACCTCAGCATTGCAAGGTCAGTCAGGTCATCCTGATTAAGTGGTTCGTCTTTCAGGTGGGTGTGGATACACCGGATGCCCCGGGTACGCCTCTTCCCCAGACCAAATTCAGAGAGGTCCGGGATTACTATCTCCTTCTGGTCGCCTACAATTACATGATGGATTGCGCCCTGGCGGTCTATAATAAGGCCTATCTGTCTTTTTATCTCGTGTGAAAGGGTGGTTAAATACCTGGCAAGTTCAGGGGTAATTACCTCAGCGGGGGGGACACGCCGCCGGTAGATATTCTTAAGCCGCCTGAGGTGGTCAGCCTTTAGGCCCGTGGTATTGCCGCAGAGGGTGGAAATAAAGAAACCTCCATATTTCTATCAGTGGGAGAACAGGGACTATTTATGAAAATGGCCGCTGTCCCTATTTTCTATCAGTGTATAATTTTACCTTACTACGGTCAAGTTTTAGGGGTGGGATTTATGGACCTAAAACCAATGTTTCAGCCACCATTTCTCGAATAGTATCTTGCCCCAGTGCCATACCCTTGCCGGCATCCTCATATTTACAACTGGATCAGGCTCGGCAAAGAAACGCCCGCTGGCAAATCCTGCCTTCCCGAATCCGGTCTCAAGAAAGCAGTAGCCCCTTCCATCAAAGGCCTTTTTCCCCTTTTCACCTTTAATATCTGAGACAATATTATCCGCCACAATATCGGCTTCAAAGTGGGCAAAGACTCCTGCCTTTGGTAAGGGCTTACCGTTAGGAAGCGCTATTGAGGTGCAGTCTCCGATGGCAAAAACATTCTTAAAATGTGTAGACAGATAATTTCTATCCACCTTAATCCAGCCGGTTTCAGATGCAAGCGGTGATCTTATTATCACCTCAGGCGCTTTATGCGGTGGTATGCCGGCTATAAGGTCAAAATGGACAGAATCTCCATTTTCGAAGAAGATCTTACCCTGTTTTGTGTCTATTGATAAAGCCTTCATCTGAGGGTTAAAGCTTATCCCCCTCTTTCCAAGCATGGACTTTACCATATTCCCTACTATCGGCCCTGCCACGGGCATTGGCAGCGCTTCAGGGGTGAATATCTTTAAGTTTACCTTATCTCTTATCTTTTTCTTACTGAAGAGTGCATCTAATAACAGGGCGTATTCATAAGGCGCCGCGGGACATTTGTATGGGAGGCTCGATACAAGTATTATAGTATCACCCCCCCTGAAATCCTCAAGGCAGTGTTTCAGTCCCTTTACCCCATCTAAGGTATATACGTTGTGCGTTGAATCCTTAAATCCCGGGAGGGCATCCGGGGCAAGTGAAGCGCCAAGTGAGACTATCAAATAATCACAGGGTATCTCCATATCTCCTGTCGTTACAGTCATCTTTTGCGGATCAATCCCGATGACCTCCCTGTTAATGACCGTGATTCCCTTCTTTGCGAGTATTCCAAGCCCTCTTGATATCTCATCCCCATCTCTTTCCCCTGTCAAAACCCAGGGGAAGGCAGGTGAAAAGGTGTGGACATTATCCCTGTCTATAACTATGACATCATGTTCATCCGGTAACTTTTTACGAAGCCTGGTGGCGGCTACGATACCGCCTACACCGCCGCCAAGGATTACGATATTTGCCATAATATCCTCATCTTCATATAAACTTCAAAACACAAGTACTTTGTTTGAATTTATGGTACACAATTATTTATTTCGAAATAATGAAATTATAAAGCAAATTTTTTTAAAACCGCTCCTACTATACAGACATTGAAAGCTTCCCCTTCTCTTTTAACTGCTCCATCATGACCTCGCGCATGAGCTTGCATGCCTGGACCACCTTTGGGTTTGTTATATGATAATATATGCTTACACCCTCTCTGCGTGATTTAAGTATCCCCTTTGCCTTCATTATGGAGAGATGCTGGGAGAGGTTTGCCATCCTTATATCCATCTTATCTGCTATCTCCCCCACAGTCATCTCCTTATTTCCCAGGATGCTGATAATCTCAAGCCTTTTGGCATTTGCCATTATCTGGCATATGCTGGCGTGCAGTTCAAATATCTCTTTATCCATTTTAACACTTAATAAACTTTCGAAATTATGAAATAACTATAGCAATTCACATTTCTCTTGTCAACGGGCAGCAGACGGACTACACCCTTATGTTGAGAGGTTCTTGCAAAAGTCCCCATTTTGTCATTCCCGCAGGGATTCTGAGCGGGAATCTGGTTCTAAGTGCTTGAAAAAGCATATCCGTCCCCGAATGGCTTCTATCGGGGATAGAAGATTTCGGGGATGACATAGACTTTTGCAAGA
>JACRGZ010000077.1 GCA_016234155.1 Nitrospirota bacterium
ACACCACCTTCCCTGCCCCCTGAGTTTTTAATATCCGCTATCTGGCTTTTCATCTGCTCTCCATACTCGTCCCAGAGGGGCATCTCCCACACCCTCTCCCAGACCTTTTCCCCGGCCCTTATCACCTGCTCTTTTAATTCCTTATCATTACCCAACATACCAATGGCATGGTTTCCTAAGGCTATAACGCAGGCGCCTGTAAGGGTGGCAATATCTATTATCCATCTCGGTTTGTACCGTGTAGCATAGAAGAGCGCATCGCTTAACGCAAGTCTTCCCTCTGCATCCGTGCTTATTATCTCGATTGTCCTGCCGCTCATTGAACGCAGGACATCACCGGGCCGTGTTGCAGTCCCGCTCGGCATATTCTCAGTGGCAGGCAACAGGCCGACAAGATTCAGGGGGAGGTGAAGCAGGGACGCAGCCCTCATAACCCCAATAGTTATCGCACCCCCTGACATGTCATACTTCATCTTCCCCATGCCTTCACTCGGTTTGAGAGAGATGCCTCCACTATCAAAAGTGATTGATTTCCCCACTATGACTACCGGCCTCTCTCCTCTCTTGCCTCCATTATATTCAAGTATTATAAACTTGGGGGGCTCGTGACTCCCTTTGGCTACTCCAAGATAAGCGCCCATGCCAAGCCTTTCTATCTGTGGTCTCGAGAGAACCCTGCATTTTATCCTGCCGGCCTTCGCCATCTTCTTCGCCCTCCCTGCAAGTATGGCCGGGGTCATATCATTGGCAGGATGATTGACAAGGTCCTTCACTAAATTAACTGACTCGGAGATTATCTTACCCCGCTCAACGCCCTTATTCACCTTTTGTACGATCTCCCTCTTTTCCTCAATAACCCTCAGTTCTTCTATGTTTTTTGAATTACCATCCTCCTTTACCTTATATTTTGAAAAACGGTAAAGGGCCAGTATGGCGCCTTCAGTGATTACCTGTGCCATATCTTCTGTCGCAGTGCTCTCCAGCTTATAGTTAAAGGCTGCTGTTGTGACAGCGAGTCTTTTTAACCCCATCTCCCTTGCACGCAATGACGCCCGTCCCATCGCCTGGCGTATCTGTTCAAGTCCTGTTTTCCCTTCCTTCCCGAGTCCGCATAAAATTATATACGTTGCAGGCATCATTTCCCGTGTATCCACGACTTCTACCTCTTCGCACTTACCGGTAAAACCCTTTCGGGCCCTCACCCTTTCAATTGTCCCGTTTAGCAGTCTGTTAACTTCCTGTGCAAGCGGGCTCAAGTCAGCAGCCTCTTCATGTACCCCAACAATTATCGCGTCCACGTGTTCTCTTAAGATTGACCCTTCTCTTACGGTGAGCTTAATATTCATTGATTCTCCCTTTTCCTCATTCTGACTCCTGTATTCTGTATTCTGACTACCTATACTTGAATTTTTAATTTCTCTTAATCCTTTCTCGTGATAAAGAACGAAAATCCCTCGGCAGACAGCCGCTCCGACAATTGCTCCGCCTCTCTTATATCTTTAGTGGCGCCTACCCTGACCCGAAAGAATTTCCTGACATTGGTCTCATATGTAATTATATACACATCCCTATATTTCTGACTTAATCTTTCCTTTAGATTCAGGGCGTTCTCCTCAATCAAAAATGAACCCACCTGTACCGTAAAATCTGTTATGGTTTTTCCCCATTCCAGGACCTCTACTTCCACCCGCGATAAGCCTGTTTCTAACATACCAAGTCTTTCAGCAGCGCCATAGGACAGATCGATTATACGTCCATCCACAAAGGGTCCCCTGTCATTAATTTTTACCACTATTGACTGTCCGTTCTCTAAGTTTGTAATCCTCGCCTTTGTGCCGAGGGGCATAAGTTTGTGGGCCGCTGTAAGGCGAAACATATCGTATATCTCTCCGCTTGAGGTGGGCCTTCCATGGAAATCTTCACCATACCATGAAGCGATGCCTCTCTCTATATACCCTGCGGCATACGGGGGTCTGCGTGCAGGAAAGGTACAGGAGGAAATTATAATAACAGTTATAAGGATAAAAAGGGGGCGAAGATTAAACGGTCTCTCCATCTTCCCGCTCTGCTAATGTTGCAACACCGACAACCTTGTCGTTCTCTTCTATGTTTATCAGTTTTACGCCCTGGGTGTTGCGGCTAATAATTGAAATGTCCCTTGTCTTCATCCTGATTATCATACCTGCAGCGGTAAGTATCATTGTCTCGTCATCATCAGAAACCTGGAGGGACGAGACTGCCTTACCGTTCTTCTGTGTGGATTTAATTGTATATATGCCCTTTCCCCCGCGTCCCTGTATCCTGTATTCAGAAAGGTCTGTCCGTTTTCCATAACCACGCTCAGTCACTGTAAGGATTGTTGAATTATCCTGGACTATCTCCATCCCCACTACAAAGTCATCGTCATCAAGGTCTATCCCCTTTACCCCTCTCCCTACCCTTCCTATAGTCCTGATCTCATCTTCATTAAAGCGTATCGCCATCCCGTTATGTGTACTTAATAACACCTCCTGATTGCCGGATGTGAGCCTGACAGCCCCCAGTTTATCTTTTTCGTCGAGTAAAATCCCTATGATCCCGCCGGCCCTTATAGCGCTGTAAGCCTCTAAAGGGGTCTTCTTGACCACGCCCTTTATTGTTGCCATTACAATATATTTATCTTCGCTGAAGAGTGCTACAGGCAGCACGGCTGTAACTAGCTCATCCTCATTGAGTTGGAGGAGATTTACGATGGCCTTACCCTTTGCAAGCCTGCCGGCCTCTGGTATCTGGTGCACCTTCAGGCCGTAGACCTTCCCGCTGTCAGTAAAGAAGAGCAGATAGTTATGGGTAGATGCGACAAAGAGACGCTCGACAAAGTCCTCCTCTTTTGTCTCCATCCCTATCTTACCCTTGCCGCCCCGTCTCTGACTCCTGTATGTAGTCACCGGATTTCTTTTAATATAACCGGTGTGTGAGATTGTTATCACCATATCCTCTTCAACTATAAGGTCCTCAATCGCTATCTCTCTTGTCTCCGGAATTATCTCTGTCCGCCTGGAATCTGCGTAAGCCTCTTTTATTTCGAGGAGTTCATCTTTGATTATCTTCATTACGAGGGCATCACTCTCAAGGACAGAATGGAGATAAGATATCTGCTCAATAAGCTGCCTGTACTCCTCATTAAGTTTTTCCCTCTCAAGGCCTGTCAGTCTCTGGAGTCTCATATCAAGAATGGCCTGGGCCTGTACCTCTGTCAGTGTAAACCTTGATATAAGGGCAACCCTTGCCTCATCAGGCGTCCTTGATCTCTTAATCAAGGTAATTATCTCATCCAAATTCGACAGGGCTATCTTCAGCCCTTCTAATATATGCGCCCTCTCCTCTGCCTTCCGTAACTCATACTGACTCCTCCTGATGACTATCTCCCGTCGGTGATCTATAAAGTAACAGAGCATCTCCTTAAGATGCAGCACCCTCGGCTGGTTGTGGACAAGGGACAGCATTATGATGCCAAAACTGCTCTGCATCTGTGTGTGTTTATATAACTGGTTGAGGATAATCTCCGATTGTTCACCGCGTTTTACCTCGAGCACAATCCGCATACCTTCACGGTCAGATTCGTCCCTTACCTCAGATATTCCTTCTATCTTTTTATCTCTGATAAGGTCAGCTATACCCTCTATAAGTTTCGCCTTGTTTACCTGATAGGGGATTTCACTGATTATTATGCTCTCCCTGTCTGTCCTCGAATTCGTCTCGACAAAGGCCCTTGCCCTCATCTGCACGATACCGCGGCCGGTCCTGTAGGCCTCTTTTATCCCTGCCAGCCCGTGTATAAAGCCTGCCGTAGGGAAATCCGGTCCTTTTATGACATCCATAAGCTCTTCTACGGTTACCTCAGGATTTTCTATACAGATGATGAGGCCGGCGATTATCTCTCCGAGATTATGGGGTGGTATGTTGGTGGCCATCCCGACGGCAATGCCTGCTGAACCATTTATCAGCAGGTTCGGGATCTTTGTGGGGAGGACAAGAGGCTCCTCTAACGAGCCGTCATAGTTCGGGACAAAATCTACAGTTTCCTTGTCTATGTCCGCAAGCATCTCACCTGCGATCTTCGACATCCTGATCTCTGTATATCTCATCGCCGCAGGCGGGTCTCCGTCTACTGAGCCAAAGTTCCCCTGGCCATCTATCAGGGGGTATCTCATGGAAAATTCTTGTGCGAGACGTACTGCCGTGTCATATACAGCCACATCGCCGTGGGGGTGATATTTACCTATCACATCACCTACTATCCTTGCAGACTTCTTGTACGGCCTGTTCCATGGGACACCCATTTCATGCATGGCAAAGAGCACCCTCCTGTGAACAGGTTTCAGCCCGTCTCTTACATCCGGCAGGGCCCTCCCGACAATGACGCTCATAGCATAGTCGAGATACGAGGACCGCATCTCATCTTCTATGCTTACGGGCACCCTTTTTTCGCCAGCTATTGCCAAGTCTTGCTCCTTTTTAATAGGGGTCAAGGGGTCGAGTGAACTAATTAAGACGGCCTCGTAAAAAGTCATGTAATAGCGCATCTTGTCATGCTGAACTTGTTTCAGCATCAGAGACCCTGAAACAAGTTCAGGGTGACAAAAATGACTTTTTACGAGTTCGTTAATTAATAATTTATCACTTGAACCCTCGACCCCTTGAATCCTTGACCCCTTCATACATCAAGGTTCTTCACCTCTCGCGCATGCTGTTCTATAAATTTCCGTCTCGGTTCAACCTGGTCCCCCATCAGTATCGTAAATATCTCATCTGCCATTACACTGTCCTCGAGGGTAACCTGCTGGAGTGTCCTTGTCTCGGGATTCATAGTGGTCTCCCAGAGCTGCTCGGGATTCATCTCCCCAAGGCCTTTATATCGCTGTACAGCGAGACCTTTCTTGCTTATCTCCATGACAAAGGAGAGGAGGAGAGAAGATGTCTCTAATGTGTACTCCTTATCCTGGGTGCGCACTTTATACGGCGGACTGCCAAGTCCTGTCCTGACCGGTGACAGCGCCTTGAGCTCCCGGAATTCCGGGGAACCGATAAAGTCCTCATCTATTGTCATCTGTTGATGGACCCCTGCCCTTCTTATATCAATCTCTAACTTATATGACTTATGCTCCTCATCTGCTGAAATGTTAAACCCTATGGAGTCCCCAGGCCTCCTGGATGTAAAACGCTCCCTGATTTTACCCGTTATCCCTTCTATGGTCTGCCTGTCTTTTAATGTTTCTTTCTCTATGTCTGCCTGAGTGAGTGTGCTGATAACATCAGGGTCGTTCTGCTTCTTTGAGAGTTGATCTACAAGCCCTTTGTATGCCACAAGTTTGCTCAATGACTTTTCCAATCTCTCCCCTTTAATATATGAGTTCTTTGCCTTATCCCACAACTCTATCTCTTCAGATGCAGTTTTTATTAAAAAGTTATTAAGCCCGGCCTCATCTTTTATATACTGTCCTGCCTTTTGTCTTGTCACTTTATAGAGGGGGGGCTGGGCAATATAGATATATTTATTCTCAACAAGCTGAGGCATCTGCCTGTAGAAGAAGGTCAATATAAGTGTCCTTATATGAGCGCCGTCTACATCGGCGTCTGTCATTATCACTATCCTGTGATACCTTGCCTTGGATATATCAAAATCATCATCCCCTATCCCTGTACCCAGGGCTGTTATGATGGTCCTTATCTCCTCGCTTGACAGTATCTTATCAAAGCGGGCCCTCTCTACATTCAGTATCTTACCCCTGAGCGGCAATATGGCCTGATAGCGCCTGTCCCTCCCCTGCTTAGCAGATCCTCCTGCGGAGTCCCCTTCTACAAGGAATATCTCACAAAAAGCGGGGTCCTTTTCCGAGCAGTCTGCAAGTTTTCCCGGAAGGTTACAGCCTTCTAAGGCGCCCTTTCGCCGGATAAGATCTTTTGCCTTCCTTGCAGCCTCTCTCGCCCTTGCTGCGTTCAGCGCCTTGTCTACTATTTTTCTCGCAATGGAAGGGCTTTCTTCAAAAAAAGTCCCGAGATGTTCATTAACCACCGTCTCTACCACCCCTTTTATCTCACTGTTACCGAGCTTTGTCTTTGTCTGGCCTTCAAACTGGGGATTGGAGAGCTTGATGCTTATTACTGCTGTCAGCCCCTCTCTTATATCATCCCCCAGCAATGTCTCACCCTTTAATAGATTGTTGTTAGTGGCGTAGTTGTTGATTGTCCTTGTAAGGGCTGCCTTAAACCCTATCAGGTGGGTGCCGCCCTCCTTCGTGTTTATGTTGTTGGCGTAAGAGAAGAGGTTCTCTGTGTAACCGTCATTGTACTGGATCGCCACCTCAAGAAATGCCCCGCTTTTTTCTGCTGTTATATAAATCGGGTTATGGACAGGGTTTTTATTTTCATTCAGGTGTTCTACAAACTGCACTATTCCGCCTTTATATTTAAACAGCCCTGATTTTCCCGTCCGTTCATCTGTTATGGATATCTCAAGTCCTTTGTTTAAAAAGGCAAGTTCCCGTAACCGGTGTGTAATGGTGTCAAAAAAGAACTCTATATTCTCGAAAATCTCCGTGTCCGGTTTGAAGGTAATCTTTGTGCCGCATTTTTTGGTCTTGCCTACATTTGTTAATGGTGTTACAGGATTACCCCGCTCATATCTCTGCTGATATACAGAACCTCCCCTTTTTACTTCCAACTCAAGCCATTCTGAGAGGGCATTTACCACAGAGACCCCAACCCCATGGAGCCCCCCGGATACCTTATATGTCTCGTTATCAAATTTCCCGCCTGAATGGAGTACTGTCATAACGACCTCAGTCGCCGGTCTATTCTGGGTCGGATGCATCTCGGTAGGGATCCCCCTCCCGTTATCAATAACAGTAACACTGTTGTCTATATGGATAATAACTTCGATATTTTCACAATAGCCGGCCATGGCCTCATCTACGCTGTTGTCTACGACCTCGTATACTAAGTGGTGAAGACCTTCCGGCCCCGTATTTCCAATGTACATTGAAGGCCTTTTCCTGACGGCATCCAACCCCTCTAACACCCTTATCTTTTCTGCGGTATATTGCTCTTCCATAACACCTCTGATATATGGGTTCAAGGATTCAAGGGGTCGAGGGTTCAAGTGTAGGTAGAAAATCCCGTGAAATATGTCCGTTATTTTTCTAACTTCTTGATTCTTACTTCTATCTGGACCCCTTGAATTCTCGACCCCTTGAACCCTTTATTTAATTTTCATACCCCTTGGAGTATCCTTTAAACCGAATGTCTTTAGTCTATGGTATATAAGTCTTTCTGTTTTTTACTCCATGTCCTGAACCCTCATCGGCATGACTATACATAAATGCCCGGGGTCTTTCTCCTGCCTAATCACGAATGGGGTTAAATTAGACTGCATCTCTATTACAACATCCTCTTCAGTCATTGATTCGAGGGCATCTAAGAGGTACTGGTAATTAATTCCGACCGTCAACCCCTCGCCGTCATATTTTATCTCAATATCCTCTGTTGCCTCGCCTATTTCCGGATCTTTAGCCCGGAGGATAGCCTTACCTGGTAAAAGCTCTATCAATATTGCCCTCGTCTTTTCCCGCGACATAACTGAAACGCGCCTTATGACGGTCATGAAATCCGTCCGGTTGATTGTTGCCGTCCGCTCCCCCTTCATAGGTATCACCTGGCTATAATTCGGGTAAATCCCGTCAATAAGCCGTGATGTTATAAATATATCCTCTCCCGTAAAAGATATCTGTTTTTCCCCTATCCCTATCTTTATCTTCTCCTTTACGTCCAGGAAGCGCCGTAACTCATGGAGGGTCTTTTTGGGGATTATTACTTGAGTGTTGAGCGCTGAGCGCTGAGCGCTGAGCGCTGGATTTTCAATCGTCTTCTCACATAGGGCTAATCTGTGTCCGTCCGTACCAACCATCCGTATCTTTACCTTTTTGTTACCGTCCCCTTCGCTTTCTAACATGACCCCGTTCAGGACATGCCGGGCATCTGCATCGGCAACAGCAAATATAGTCTTTTTGATCATTTCTACAAACACAGGGGCGTCTATCTCTATCATTCCCTCTTCATTTACCCCGGGAAGGGATGGAAAATCCTCCTTGTCAGACCCTGCTATCTTAAAGTAACTCTTTCCCGATCTTATAGTTATAAATTTTCCTTCTTCAATAGAAACATCTATATCTCCCTCCGGCAGTTCCCTTATAATATCGTGGAGTTTTTTGCCTGAGACTGTAACGGCGCCGTCTTTTTGCACACGGGCCGGGTATGAGCCTTTAATTCCTATCTCTAAGTCTGTGGCGATTATATTGAGTGTCGGGTGTTGGGGGTCGGGGGTCGGGCTGCCGGCCTCAAGCAGGACACTTGATAATATTGGCACGGTGCTTCTCTTATCTATGATCCCCTGGACCCGCTGCATGCCCAGTAGTAATACACCCTTTTCAATCTGAAATTTTAGACCTGCACTTTGAGGTTTCATAAATCACCCGCCTTCCTTTATTTTTCTCGTTAAATCTTCCAGCAGAAACATCATGTTGGTGTCTTCAGTTTTTTGCCTTTCTATAAGCTTGCATGTGTATATTACCGTTGAGTGATCCTTTCCTCCAAAAAACCTTCCTATCTCGGGAAAGGACATCTTTAGCAGATCCCTGCATAAAAACATGGCTATCTGTCTCGGTATAACTACGGTCTTTGTCCTCTTCTTTGATTTGAGGTCTGCAATCTTTATATTAAAATGGGCCGTTATAACCTTTTGTATCTTATCTATAGTTATTTTTTCTTCCTTTTCCCGGATGATATCCTTGAATATCCTTTTTGCAAGATCCTCTGAGAGTTCATGGCCTGTCAGAGATGCAAAGGCCCCTAATCTGATTAGTGCACCCTCTAATTCTCTGACATTTGACCTTATATTCTCCGCAAGGAAAAGGGCTACTTCATCAGGGAAATGGATATGTGAAAATTCTCCTGCCGCCTTTTTTTTAAGTATGGCTATCCTTGTTTCCAGGTCGGGCGGCTGTATATCGGCTAACAGCCCCCACTCAAACCTCGACCTTAGTCTCTCATCTATATGCTGTATATCTTTGGGGAACTTGTCACTTGTTATTATTATCTGCTTGTGAGCCTCGTAGAGGGTGTTAAAGGTGTAAAAAAACTCTTCTACTGTCCTTTCCTTTCCTGCAATAAATTGAATATCATCCATCAGTAGGACATCTGTATTATTCCTGTACTTATTTCTTAACTCTACTGTCTTATTGTTAAGGATCGCATGTATCACCTCGTTGGTGAATTGTTCAGAGGATACATACAATACCCTGAGAGAAGGTCTTGTGATGATTATGTGGTTACCTATCGCATTCAAGAGGTGTGTCTTACCAAGACCTACACCACTGTATATAAATAACGGATTATATACATTGCCGGGAGATTCTGCTACTGCCCGTGTGGCAGCATGGGCAAACTGGTTGCTCGGGCCGATTACAAAGGATGAAAAAGTATATTTCGGGTTCAGGCGCTCTTCCTTTTTTCTTCTGAAACCGGCGACCGTTGATGAATCTGCAATCGTCTGTCTCAGGTCATCACATACAATAAAATCTACATCAACCTCATCAATACCTGTAACCTTTTTTACTGTGTCTTTTATTACATCCAAAAAATGGTCGCGTAACCAGTTACCCAAGAAGATGCTCGGCACACCAATCTCTACACTGTTTCCTTTAAAGGCATAAAGTTTTGTTGAACGGAACCAGTTATCAAAACTCTGCCTTGTAAGTGTGCCTTCTATCTCTTTGAGGCTTATTTCCCAGATATCCATTATTACCAACTTACAAACATATTTATCAACACCTGTTAATAAATATGTTTTCCTTTATTTTTCAATACTATACAATACTATTCTTTTGTCTTTTTGCCTTTTTTGGGATTATAAATCTGGAGGTTTCACTATATCAGACTACTTAAATAAAGACAAGGTAATTCTTATAAAAACCAGTCCACTTTTTAAACATATTTATTATATCTTTTTCTTTTATTTTTCGCAATGTTATGAATTTATCAACAAATTAACATAACTTATTATTACTACTATATTTTATAGTACTATATTAATATAAGAAGAAGACTTAAGGTTATACAACCATTCTTTGTAGAGCCTTTCGATCTTTTCCTGAAAAACAGCCTCTCTTATAATCTCTTTTACTTCTTCAAATGATTTATATTCTATCTTTTTTCGATCTATCAAATTTATGATATAAAAACCTGAAGGTGTACTAATTACATCACTTATTTCACCGGCGTGTAGACTAAACGCAATATTTTCAAGTTCCGGTATTAGATCACCTCTTTTGATATACCCCAGGTCCTCAATAAAATGAACCTGTGGAAATCCTGAATGTCTGTTTTTTATTTCAGCGAATGATAGATTATGCTTAAGATCAGACAATATAATGTTAATACTGTTCCAGGCAGCCTCAACTATATCAGGGGTATCAGATCCCTTCAAAGGGATATATATATATCCTATCCTTATACTCTCAGGGAGTAGAAAAGACCCCTGATGTGATAAATAATAGTCATCTAACTCCTTATCGCTTACCAATATTTTTGATTTTATCTCTCTATTTAAAAGCTTAAGAAGGGTAATCTGCTCTGTAACTTCTCTCTTGTATTCTTCTACGGAGTATCCCTCTTTTAATAAGGCATCTTTCATTTCATCATCTGACTTGAAAGAGTTCATCCTCTTAATATCATTAAGGGCATCCGAGACTTCCACCGGTTGAACAGATATACCCTTTTTCTTTGCTATCTGTAACTGCAATTTCTTTTCTATAAGAAAGGATAATGACTTAAAAGGGAAGACACTGCTGCCTGCCATCTCACTCATTGTTATAGCTTCATCATTAACTATAGCTACAATCCTCTCCTCAAATGCCCCCGCACCTTTTATAGATAGACCAAGCAAGATGACGGGTATCAGGAGAAGGGAGAACATCTTCATATTAAACCTCATTTAAGAAGATCATCTTTGATAGTAATCTTTCCTTTTGACTTAAGCCCCGATACAAGGTTATCAAACTTCTCTTTCTTTTTTTTCTGCATAAGTTTCTGCTCCAACTCATTCTTAGCCTCATCAAAAGATTTTTGCTTTCCCTCTCTCTTTTCCACGACCTTAATAATATGAAAACCAAAACGGGTCTCGACAATATCACTTGTCTCCCCTGTATTTAATTTAAAGGCAGCGGCATCAAACTCGGGAACCATTGCCCCCGCATGGAAAAACCCCAAATCCCCCCCTTTTGTCTTGCTCCCCGGGTCGATAGAGAACGTCCTTGCAAGGTCTTCAAACTTAGAGCCGGTCTTAAGCCTTTTTTTAACCATCTCTGCATCTTCACGTGTTTTTAGCAGTATATGACGGGCCCGTATTTCCACAGGTGTTTTCGCCTCGTCCGGGTGTTCATCATAGAATTTTTTCACATCTTCTCCTGTAACCTTTACACCCTCCTCCAATTCTTTTTTAAAAAACCTGTCCACCAGTATCCTTTTTTTCATCTCTTCAAGAAGAACGGCTGTTGCCTTTTCCTTGTCCAAACCATTATGGATAGCCTCCTGATAGAGGAGCTCCCGGACAATAAGGTTATCAAGAAACCCCTTTTTAGTCTCAAGGTCAACAGTTCCGCCATGGGCAATGGACGGGTATTCTTTGAGTCTCTCATTAAAATCAGACAATGTTATTTCCGTATCATTTACCTTTGCCAGCACAGGCCCGCCCCCTTCCTCTTTTTTCACCGCAGTTTTTTTCTCACATGCCTGAGAAAATATAAGTAAAAAACACAAAGACATAAACACAATCGTCCCTTTTTTCATTCGCATCTCCTTTTTTGTAACAGTTCAGTTCACCGCAGAGACGCCGAGGCGCTGAGTATGGAATTTAATTAAATAACAGAAAATTTTCTCTGCGTCTTTGCGTCTCTGCGGTGAACTATTACCTTTTTTGTATTTATTTATGGTCGCACTTATTTAAGCACACCCCCCTATAACTTTCAAGCATTTTATTATCTCAGTAAAGATGGATTGAGAATCCTGGGATTTCAACAGCAAAAGAAACTTATATTCAGAGATAAAGCTGAACCGGCCCATATACGATGGATACGAAGAGATCAGAGACTGGAATATATTCTTTTTTACATCTGTCTGTTGGTCAACGGTAAAAAGTATCCCATCATCCCCGCCTTCTATCCTTGAAACCCTGGAGGTACAGGCAAGGAGCTTTATTTCAATGATCCTGAAGAGATTTTCTACCTGAAAAGGGAGAGGGCCATAGCGGTCAACCAACTCTTCCCGGAGAGAGACAAGGGAAGAAACCTCCCTGACCGCGGCAAGCCTCTTATAGAACGAAAGCCTCTGGGATGAGTCTTCTATATAATCTTCAGGAATAAAGGCAGAGATGCGAAGGTTTATTGTGGGAGAGAAATCTTCTTCAAACGTCTTTCCCTGCATCCTTTTTACCGACCTATCAAGCATCTGGGTATATAACTCAAAACCGACAGATGCAATATGTCCCGACTGCTGCCCCCCTAACATGTTACCGGCGCCACGGATTTCCAGGTCTTTTGTGGCAAGGCGGAAACCGGCCCCTAGGTCAGTTAATTCCTGTATAGCCTTTATCCTTTTTTGGGCATCCCCTGCAAGGGAATCCTCTGCCGGGATAATCAGGTAGGCATAGGCCTGATGACCAGACCTCCCGACGCGTCCGCGAAGCTGATACAGCTCCGCAAGACCAAAGAGGTCAGCCCGGTTTATTATTATGGTATTTGCGGAAGGTATATCCAGACCGGACTCGATAATGGCCGAGCAGACAAGGAGGTTATAATCTCCCTGTATAAACTTCAACATAACATCTTCCAGGAGATGCTCCCGCATCTGGCCGTGTGCCACCCCGATCCGTGCCTCGGGCAGGAGTTCCTGTAAAAAAGATGCCAGTCTGCCGATACTCTCAACCCTGTTATGGACAAAAAAAACATTGCCGCCGCGCGCAAATTCCCGTAAGACTGCATTGCGTATAATCCTTTTGTCAAAATGGACAATCATGGTGCGGATAGAGAGACGGTCTTCCGGCGGCGTCTCAATAATGCTTAAATCCCGTATGCCGAGTAACGCCATCTGGAGGGTCCTCGGGATAGGCGTGGCAGTGAGGGCAAGGACATCCACACTCTTCCGCAGTTGTTTTAGCCGCTCTTTCTGCCTGACACCAAACCGCTGCTCCTCGTCAACTATAACAAGTCCTAAGTCTCTAAACGAGATATCCTTCTGCAGGAGACGGTGTGTGCCAATAACGATATCTACAGAGCCTTCAGACAGGGCTTTTATTATTTCTTTTTGCTCCTGTTGAGTCCTGAAACGGCTCAGCATCTCGACACGGACAGGAAAGGATGTAAACCTCTGCGTGAAGGTCTGATAATGCTGCTGTGCTAAAAGGGTTGTCGGGACGAGGATAGCCGCCTGTTTGCTGTCCATTACAACTTTGCAGGCGGCCCTGAGGGCAATCTCAGTCTTTCCATATCCGACGTCTCCGCAGATGAGCCTGTCCATAGGCCTTCGCGATTCAAGATCACTTTTTACATCTTCTATGGCAGCAAGCTGGTCAGGGGTCTCTTCATACTCAAAGGATGTCTCAAACTCCCTTATGAGATAGCTGTCTAATGGATATGCCGGTCTCTCAACAATCATCCGTGCTGCATAAAGATCTACAAGATCAGCGGCAATACCCTCAACTGCCTTCTGCACGCGTCTTTTTGTCTTTTCCCACTGTGAGCCCTGCAGCCGGTCTATGTGGGGGGGGTGTCCTTCCGCCCCCATATATTTCTGGACCAGCTCCATTTTATTAACCGGGACATATACAGAATCACCTCCGGCATATCGTATACAGAGAAAGTCACCCTCTCCCCCGCTTAAGATCTTTCGTATGAGCCCGTTATATTGACCGATACCATGCTGGAGATGGACCACATAGTCTCCATGCCGTAAATCACGAAAGGATGTGAGAAATGAGCGGGCCTTCTGTTTTGGAAGCGGCCTCCTCTTTGTCCTTTTTCCAAAGATCTCTTCTTCGGTGAGTATTGCAAGGGATACTGCCGGATAGATAAATCCGGCAGCAAGGAGGCCTTTAACAATGAATACAGGAAGCGATAGCCGCCTTTGTACCGGTGTTATAGTCAGGGAGTGCATAATCTCCTCTGGTTTACTGACAGCCGCCGGCACATTATATTCCTGCAGGACATCCCTGAGCCGTTCTGCCTGTCCTTCTGTAGGGGATACGATGATGAGGGTATTGGACCTTCTGATATCATCTAATCTTTCCGCCGCATCTTTGAGGGGAGAGTCGCTCCTGGCAGCAACTGAAAATATACCTGCAGCCGAGTTGAGAGACAGCCCTGTTGACTCACTATCTATTGATTCGATTCCAGAGGCCCCTTCTATCGGCAGAGATTCAAGATCAAGGGTACAGGTGAACCCCTTACGGATTTTTACGAGATCATCCCATGACAGGTATAAACTCTCCGGTCTTGAAACGATTCGTCTCTCTGACAGCATCTGCTCATAAGTCTCCCATATCTGATTCCAGTATTCCGCAGCGCTTCTGTTAACCCCCCTTATCTCATCAAAAACGATAACACCTTCTTTTGAAAGATACTCAAGGAGAGAACCAAGTGGTTGTTGTACCCCATCTCCGCTCAGAAGCTGCAGAAAAGGAGGTTCTTTAGCCGGCATTATAATGGAAGACCCGGTATGGGAGACAGACCGCTGGGTCTCAGGATCAAAACTGCGAATGGAGTCTATTGTATCCCCGAAATATTCAAGACGGACAGGGGCTTCTTCACCGGGGGAGAAAAGGTCCACGATTCCGCCGCGGAGGCTGAATGTGCCCCTGTTGATTACTATATCAGACGGCTCATAGCCAATATTAACAAGATGAGCCGTTAAAGAGTCTCTCTCTATTTCCATCCCTGTGCAGATTTTAATGATTGCATCCTTAAGTAAATTGGGCGGTATGACACGCTGCATCACAGAATGGACCGAGGCGGCATAGACCCCCCGGGCGCCGGAGATTAATGCATGATATGTAGACATCCTTCTGTGAGTTATATCCTGATGGGGCGGTATTGTATCGTACGGGAGTATTTCCCAGAAGGGAAAGGAGAAAACAGGGGGGCGGGAGGTTACCCAGGATGAAAAAAAATGGAGGTCGGTTAATAACGATTCTGCCGTCTCGTTATCCGGCGTAATGACGAATATGGGACGCCCTGTTTTTTCAGATAATGTTGCAAGGAAGAGGGCCTTTGAAGACCCCCACAGGCCGCTTATCCGGCCTGTTCTTTTGCCTTTAAGGATTGTGTCAATTACGTCAGAGAAAGGATACATGTAGGTAATAAATACTAAATTCTAATATCTACCCTGAATCAAGTTCAGGGCTAAACAAATTCAAAATTCTAAACTTATTGGTAAGGGGTCGAGGATTCAAGTAAATTAATATCACTTGACCCCTTGAATCCTTGACCCCTCGACCCCTTGAACCCTAATTTTCATTATCTTCGGTCTAACCTGCAAGGACTTCGCTGATTGCCCGCCATGGCAAAGCAAAGACTCTTTTGCTTAGCTTAAGCTTACGCGAAACTTGACAAACAAGAAAACCTTGCTTTGCTGTTTTATACTCGGATAAGAAAACTTCCAAATGCCGTATATTGCTTGGCGCAGGGTTAGCGGTCAACTTAACCTCTAAGGGAGTATAAACGCCATCCTTATCTATAATCCAATCGACTTCCGGGCCGTCAGGGTAGCGCCAGAACCTGATTTTTGTCCCGCGGCCCTTTGCATGCGCGAATCTTAAAAGTTCAAGGCCGATAAACTGTTCAAAAATCCTCCCCATCGCATCGCGCGAAGGCCTTGTCCCCTCACGCGCGGCAAGCCGCCTGACCCCTAAATCAAAAAAGAGATATTTCTCGGTCTTGGTAAGTTTTTTTCTTGTTTTACTTTGGGTTAAAGGTTCTATTCGTTCAGCAA
>JACRGZ010000078.1 GCA_016234155.1 Nitrospirota bacterium
AAGATACTGGTCGTGCGTGTAATAGCGTCTATTTGTTTTATTTCTATGCGCCTTAAGTATTCCCTCTCTATCCCACCTTTGTAATGTTTGAACTGATTTGCCAATTAGTTTTGCAAATTCATTTAGTTTATATATCTTCATGATGAAGATATATAAACATATTTTGATGTATAAGTCAAGAACTATTCAAACTCTCCCCTGCAAAGATTTCTAAATCGGGATTTGGGTTGCAAACGACGGTAGAATACGTTATCATATCCCATCATGAAAGGGCTGGAAGAGTTGCGCAAAGAGATAGACAGGATAGACACGGAGATACTGAGGCTGCTTAACGAGCGGGCTAAGACTGCTGTCGAGATCGGCAAGATAAAGAAGGATGAGAAGATGGCGGCCCATGTCCCTCATAGGGAGAGGGAGGTATATGAGAGGCTCGAAAAAGAGAACAAAGGCCCCTTTCCTAACGAGGCGCTCAGGGTGGTTTTCAGAGAGATTATGTCGGCATCACTCTCGTTGGAGCAACCACTGAGGGTTGCCTATCTTGGCCCTAAAGCTACATTTACTCACCTTGCCTGTATGAAGCAGTTCGGGGTCTTTGCCAACTACATCCCTGTAAACAGTATCAAAGAGGTCTTTGCAGAGGTTGAGAGGGGGAGGGCTGATTACGGGGTCGTCCCGATAGAGAACTCTACGGAAGGGGTTGTAAACCATACGCTGGATATGTTCGTGGATTCAAACCTCAAGATTACGGCGGAGATACAGCAGGAGGTGAGCCACCATCTTCTCTCCGTGTCAGGAGTAATGGAGGACATCAAGTGTGTCTACTCACACCCGCATGCGATTGCGCAGTGTTTGGGGTGGATAGAGAAAAACCTTGTCCGTATACCGGTTGTAGAGGTGTCAAGTACGGCGCGCGCCGCTGAGATGTGCACGGAAGACCCTGCTGCGGCGGCTATTGCAAGTGACCTCGCAGCGCAACTATATGGGCTTAAGATCATTAAGAACCATATAGAAGATTACACGAATAATTTTACCCGGTTCCTTGTGATAGCAAAGAATCATGTGCAGAAAAGCGGGAAGGATAAAACATCGGTTATGTTTTCTGTAAAGGATAAGGTGGGGGCGCTTTACAGTTGTCTGAAGATTTTTACTGAGAACGGGATAAATCTAACTAAGATTGAATCGAGGCCGTCGAGGAAAAAGGCATGGGAGTATATATTCTTTGTTGACCTCGAGGGGCATATAGAAGACGAGAAGATAACGAAGGCGCTGGAAGGGCTTGAGCCGCAGTGTGTGTTTCTCAAGGTGCTTGGGTCGTATCCGGTGGGGGAGTAAGTTGACGCTGAAAAACGCGGGGTACCCATTGCTACGAAGTAAATGCAATGGGTCGTGCGGCGTCAGGACATCGGATTTGAGCCTCAACGTACAGGAAGTACGCCTCGGCTCAAATCCGATGTCCTTCCTTCGGGGCACCCATTGCGGCCGAAGGCCAATGCAATGGGTCGTGGGCATTTTTGAGCGTCAACTTAGCAGGTGGATGTAGCCGCAGGCTTTAGCCTGCGTCATAAGCAGGGGTAAGAAGTAAGAAGTAAGAAAAATGCTCAAATACGTCAGCGACAATATAAAGAACCTTGTGCCTTATCAGCCAGGCAAGCCTATAGAGGAGCTTGAACGGGAACTCGGGATTAAGGGGGCGATAAAACTTGCCTCAAATGAGAACCCCCTTGGGGCATCGCGTAAGGCTATTGAGGCGATAAGGGGATACATCGGTAAGATACACCGCTATCCTGACGGCGGCGGGTTCTATCTCAGGCGTGCCCTTGCCAAGAAATGGGGGGTATCAGAGGATGCGATAGTACTGGGCAATGGTTCCAACGAGATTATCGAGCTGCTTGTAAGGACATTTGTTTCTCCGGGTGATAACGCGGTTGTCTCAGAAAACACCTTCTCCGTTTACAGGCTTATTATGACGGCAGCAAACGGGGATGTGATCACTGTCCCGATGAAGGACGGCCGCTATGACCTAAAGAAAATGGCAGGGCAGATTAACTCAAGGACAAGACTTGTATTTATAGCCAATCCCAATAACCCTACAGGGACCATTGTTGCGACTGAAGAGGTTGAAGACTTTATGAAGAATATCCCTGAAGATGTCTTAGTGGCGTTTGATGAGGCTTATGCAGAGTATGTGACTTCGCCCCTGTTTCCAGAGACATTGAATTATCTGAGGAGTGGGCGTAATGTTACCATCCTCCGCACATTCTCGAAGATCTACGGGCTGGCCGGATTGCGTATAGGATACGGCCTTACAACTCCTGGGATAGCGGATATGTTGAACAGGGTCCGGCAGCCCTTCAATACAAATGCCATTGCACAGGCCGGGGCGCTTGCAGCGATAGAAGATATGTTCCATGTTGAAGAGAGCCGCAGGATAAATAATGAAGGGAAGGAGTTTATATATAAAGAGTTTGATTCAATGGGTATAAGCTATCTCCCTACAGAGGCTAATTTTATTTATTTCCAGGCTGGAGCTGACGGGGGGGCGATATTTAATGCCATGCTTAAGAAAGGTATTATTATAAGGCATATAGCCGGACCAAACCTGAGGGTAACAATAGGGCTGCCGGAGGAGAACAGGAGGTTTGTGGAGGCCATGAGGAAGGTGATTGGGAAATAAAATCAAATATCAAATATCAAAATGACAAATGAAAAATTAAAGAGAAAAATATTTTGTAACTACTCAGGTAGGGTGGCCAATGCCACCCTACTACACTGTCATCCCCGAATGCTTTTATCGGGGATATGGTTTTTAAAAAACCAGATTCCCGCTAAGAGACTGCGGGAATGACATAAAAGAGGTAACTGCCTGAGTAGTTACAATATTTTTACATTTTGAATTGTCATTTTGATATTTGATATTTGATATTTGATTTTTTATAGAGGAGGATTTTCCATGATTATCGTACTCAGACCTGATGCAACAGATGAGCAGATAGCACATATAAAAGAAAAACTGGAAGGGCTTGGGCTTACCATCCATGTCTCGAAGGGGAAAGAACGTACAGTCCTTGGCGCTATTGGGGATGAGAGGATTCTGCAGGAGCAGCCACTTGAGGCATATCCCGGTGTGGAGAAGGTAGTCCCTGTATTAAAACCATATAAGCTTGCGAGCAGGGAGTTTCATTCTGAGGATACGATAATAAATATCAACGGGGCATCTTTCGGAGATAAGAAGATACAGGTTATTGCAGGTCCATGTGCGGTTGAGAACAGGGAGATGCTTCTTGCTATTGCAAAGGATATAAAAGAGGAGGGGGTATGTTTTATAAGGGGTGGGGCATTCAAACCCCGCACATCACCATACACATTTCAAGGTCTTGGGCTTGAGGGGCTTAAATACTTAGCTGAGGTTCGTGAAAAGACAGGACTTAACGTGGTTACGGAACTTATGGACCCGCGTGATTTAGAGATGGTTTATGAGTACACTGATGTCATCCAAATAGGTGCAAGGAATATGCAGAATTTCAGACTCCTTACGGAAGTGGGCGGCTATGATAAACCTGTGATCCTGAAACGCGGGCTTTCAGCTACGATAAAAGAGTTTTTGATGTCTGCTGAATATATCATGTCAAAAGGTAATCAAAAGGTAATTATGTGTGAACGCGGAATACGCACATTTGAAACCTCAACGAGGAACACCCTTGATTTAAGCGCTGTTCCGGTCCTCAAACAGTTGACTCATCTCCCTGTTATTGTTGACCCAAGTCATGGTGTTGGGAAGTGGAGTCTTGTGACACCGATGGCAAGGGCTGCGGTGGCGGCAGGCGCCGATGGGATACTTGTGGAGATACACCCTAACCCTGAGAATGCCCTTTCTGACGGTGAGCAGTCCCTTAAGATCCCTGTCTTTAAAGAGATGATGCGACAGATACGGTTGATAGCAGGGGCAATAGGAAGGGAGATATGAGTTCCCTTCCCCATTTTCGAAGGATGGTCATAGCCGGGGTAGGGCTTATTGGCGGGTCGCTTGCCCTGGTCTGCAGGGAAAAGGGGATTGTATCAGAGATTGTCGGTGTCGGAAGGGGTGAGAGGAACCTTCAGGATGCCGTTTCCTTAAATGTAATTGACAGATACACGCTGAGAATAGAGGAGGCGGTAAAGGGCGCTGATATTATCGTACTGGCCGCGCCCGTCGGAAGCCTTACTAAATTGGCTGGAGAGATTGCTCAACACCTTTCTCCAGGCGCTATTGTAACAGATGTAGGGAGTGTAAAAGGCCCGTTATCAGAGATAGAAGATATAATTCCATCCGGCACATATTTTGTCGGCGGACACCCGATAGCAGGTAAAGAGAAGTCCGGTGTAAAGGCGGCATCTCCTCATCTTTTTCAGGGTACAAGGTGCATACTCACACCTACTTCAAAGACTAACCCTGATGCCCTGAATATTGTCCAGTCTATGTGGGAGACAGCGGGGGCGAAGGTGATACGAATGGACACTGCCGCACACGACCGCATCTTTGCCGCTGTCAGTCATCTCCCTCATCTGGTTGCCTACGCCCTTGTAAATACACTCCTTGAGCTTGAAAAGGCGGAGGCGGGGATTATCTCATATTCCGCTGAAGGGTTCAGGGATTTTACAAGGATTGCGGCAAGCCACCCTGAGATGTGGCGGGATATCTGCCTCATGAACCGTGAGAATGTCCTTGAGATGCTTGGGAGGTTTGATGCCTCTGTTGCAAGGCTGAGGTCACTTATCCAGGGTAACGATGCAGAGGGGCTTTACAGGGAATTTGAGAACGCCAGGCAGGTGAGAGAGAAGCTATAGACAGGCAACTCACAAAGGGGGATGAAAATATGTTGCCTCAATCCCCGTTTTCACGAGGACAAGCTTTGTCATTCCCGAAGTTTTTTATCGGGAATCTGGTTTTAAACCATATCCCCGATAGAGGCATTCGGGGATGACAGAAATGGATT
>JACRGZ010000075.1 GCA_016234155.1 Nitrospirota bacterium
AAAAACATATAACAAGAAATGAATAATGAAAATTTGCCTCAAAGAACTAAAAGAGACACAAAAAAACACTTAAACATTTTTCATTTTTTGTTTAGTGTTATTCATTATCATTAAGTTATTCAATATGCTGAGTAGTTACAAGCTAAAATCATGTTGCTACTATTATGAGACTGTTAATATCTTTAAATTTTAAATTTCTATGACCTACATCCTTGCCATAGAGACATCTTGTGATGAGACGGCTGCGGCTATTCTCAAAGACGGACGCTATGTATTATCTAATATCGTTGGACTCCAGTGGGGCATACATAAAAGATACGGAGGGATAGTCCCTGAGCTGGCCTGCCGGCTGCATATAGAGGTCATATATCCGATAGTTGAAGAGGCCGTAAAAAAATCAGGCATCACATTAAGAGATATAGATGCTATAGCGGTAACATCCGGTCCGGGTCTTATAGGTGCGCTCCTCGTAGGTGTCTCATTTGCGAAGGCGCTGTCATATTCGCTGAATATCCCAATTATTCAGGTGAATCATCTGGAAGGGCACCTGTGGGCTATATTCTTGGAAAGGAGGGTCCCTAAGCCCTTTATAGGGTTGGTAGTGTCAGGGGGACATACAAACCTCTACATAGTTGAGGACGTGGGGAAATACAGACTGCTTGGCAGTACACGAGATGACGCAGCAGGTGAGGCATTTGACAAGGTGGCAAAGATATTAGGGCTTGGCTTTCCAGGGGGGCCTGCTATTGAGAGATGTGCAGAGGCTGGAGACCCTGACGCTGTGAGCTTCCCCAGGGCACTTTCCGGGAAGAAGGGGTTTGACTTCAGCTTTAGTGGCATAAAAACTGCAGTATTAAATTATATAAGAATGAGATATTATATGCCGCACGTTGATGATATACCTGAGGCTTTAGCCGGTCAGGAGAGATTCAAGGCTGATATTGCATCAAGCTTTCAGCAGGCTGTAGTGGATGTCCTTGTATCAAAGACTATAGGCGCGGTGCGTCAGATGGGGCTTGGCAGGGTTGTAATATCAGGCGGCGTGGCGTGTAATAAACTGCTCAGGGAGAGGATGAGAGATGAGGCGAAGAGACACGGGATAAAGGTCTATATCCCGGCGCCTGAATACTGCACTGACAACGCCGCCATGATTGCATGGGTCGGATACAGGTATTTTAAAAAAGGGATATTTGCTGACCTGAGGCTGAATCCTGATGCACGGAGCAGAATTGGGTAGGCATAAAGTATAGGGTCATGGGTCAAGGGTCATGTCAATCTCCTTTGACCCATGACCCATGACCCTTGACCCTATAAAAATTGGGGATAACACCCCACGCTACAATTCCCCTCCCCCTTGATGGGGGAGGGATAGGGTGGGGGTGAAAGTGGCCATCATGCAATCACGTAAACTCATTTCAAGTTTCTTTATCCTCCTTCTCCTCACAGGCTGCGGAAGTGGCGGGTCTGGAAATACAAGCAGCTCATCAACTTTTTTCCTTGATTACGGACTTCATGAAGGTGATATGATTAATGTTCAGATAATGACATCCGAGGGGATACGTCAATGGACGGATACATCAGAGCCTTCAGCAAGTGATACCGGCTATCAAAATACAGCTTTACTTGATGCTGGAACAACCATTCAGTTATCAGCTATTGGCTCTGACATAAGC
The DNA here is from genome assembly GCA_016234155.1 of Nitrospirota bacterium. Taxonomy (GTDB): domain Bacteria; phylum Nitrospirota; class 9FT-COMBO-42-15; order HDB-SIOI813; family HDB-SIOI813; genus JACRGZ01. The sequence goes on from JACRGZ010000075.1 coordinate 1,674, forward strand.
GGGATACGTTATAATAATGTACCTGTAGAATGGTTATCTGATAACCCATCGGTGGCTGTTGTAGACAATAACGGCACAGTTACAGGAAAGTCTCCAGGAGAGGCTACTGTTAAAGCACAATTCAGTATGGAAGACGGCGCCGTAATCAGTGATAATATCGTCGTAACTGTCCTGCCATCTCCTGTTGCAGGCAAGGCGTGGGTGGCGTCAAAGGTCTCCTTACCACAGCCCATATGGGACCATGCATCCGTTATATGGAATGGATACCTGTACGTCGCCGGTGGGAATGCCGGATGCAGGATAGATCTCCAGACTTATCAGTTTAGCGATTGCGGGTTTACAAACGAGGTCTATTATGCCCCTGTAAATCAGGACGGTTCCATAGGAACCTTTATGGCAACCACACCAATGCCCCGAATCCTCAAGGGACATGCCATGGTGGCATATAATGACTATATGTATATCATTGGGGGTATTGTAAATCCAGTATTTTTAAATCAAACTTACCCTTGTCAAGTGCAAGACCCCTTAAATAACCCCTACGATCCCAATAATCCTAATGATATCATTACAAGCTGTGAAGATTTTAAGACAATATTAAATGAAAAGGTCTACTATGCAAAGATAAATTCTGATGGCAGCATAGGCGAGTGGAAGCCGACGGAACCTCTACCTCCTTCTAAAGGGATACCTATTGATAAGTCGGAGAAGTCCGGTCTTTTTGCCCTCTCGGCAGCTGCGCATACTATAACCGGCGATGGCAGCAATAACGGTTATATTTATGTAACAGGTGGGTGGAGTACCGAATTGGAGACGAATGTCCGCCAGGTGTTAATAGGCGTAATAAAAGGTGATGGAAGTATTGACACATGGATCCATGACGATAAGTTAGACCTCCCGTATGACCTCAGCAAACATGCCTCTGTTACAGCGACGGTTAACGGGAGTGATTACCTCTACATAATAGGTGGGAACAGTGGTAAAATAGGTTCCCCCCAGAAATTCCACAACGAGATCTATTATGCAAAGATAGCAAGTGATGGTATACTTGCCGAAACAGAGGATAATGGCATACTTTCCGTCTGGAAGCATTCTTCCAATAGCCTCCCGGTTCAATTGATAGACCATGCTGCTATATCTGCCGATAAATATATATTTGTCTTAGGTGGCAGGGATGGAGATGACGAACAGGACAAAAATGACGAAAAGACCCCATACAATATATGGGATAAGGTCTACCTTTATACCATTAACGACGACGGCGACCTTGGGGTAATGAACAGATACCCAGACTTACCTGAACCCCTTTTCCATCACGCTGCCGTTGCCGATATAAATAAATCTGACGGTTCTATAAAAAATATATATGTCACAGGAGGCGCAGGTGGGAATACATGGCTGCAGGAAAACAGAAAGAGCAGCGTATATTATCTTACAGATACACCATAAATCACTGGTAATCCCACATTACCCCTGTAATCCCCCTTCTTTTTCCCCCTTTATTAAAGGGGGATTAAGGGGGATTAATAGGTGGATAACCCTTGCCTTTTTATTTTCCTTCCTGGTTATTTTTACAACCGTTACCAATGTAAAGGCAGGAATCTATACCTATGAGGACGAAAACGGGACAGTCCATTTCACCAACGTCCCAACAGACCCGCAATTCAGGATGATAATACCGCCGGAAGAAGAAAAGACAGAGGTTATCAGCAAAAAAGTGCAAGGAGACTTCCATAGGTTAATAGTTGAAAAGTCATATAAGTATGGACTTGACCCTGCACTTGTGAAGGCAGTGATTGCTGTAGAGTCAGATTTTAATCCCAAGGCTGTCTCAGAAAAAGGTGCAAGGGGGCTTATGCAGTTGATGCCTATGACGGCACGGGAGCTTGGTGTGTATAACTTATTTGACCCTGTAGACAATGTTGATGGCGGTACGAGATATCTGAAGTATCTCTTAGATTACTTTAACTGGGATATTGATCTGGCATTAGCGGCCTACAACGCCGGAATATCAAGGGTGCTGACACACTCAGGAATACCACCGATACCTGAAACAATGCGCTATGTTAGTAAGGTAAGGAGCGTCTACAGGAAGTACATCTTGCAGTAGGGTGGGGAATTTTTATAGGGTCATGGGTCAAGGGTCATGGGTCATGTCCATCCTCCTTGACCCTTGACCCTTGACCCATGACCCATTCTTAACCCGGATATGTTTCTTCTTCCCGCTCCACTCAGGGAAATCTTCCCTGAAGTGCGTCCCAACGCTCTCCCTCCTCCTGATGGCAGACTGAACTATAAGCCTTGCTGCAACTAACATATTGGCAAGCTCTAATTCCTTTCTTGTAAGGCCGTGTCCGCTGATTCTGCCGGTAAGAATATCAATCTTTTCCAATGCATCGTTTAATGGGATACTAGAGCGGATTATCCCGGCGTTATTCCACATTATTCTCTTCAGATTTTCCCTCACATCCATTGTCCTGAATGACTTTGGTGCGGCATGAGTACGGCTCCAGGTCTTGACCCGTATGTCTGAATCGTGAATCCTGATACGGTCAGGGATCTTAACCCCCTCTGTATATGATGCCGCGGCTATGCCGGCCCGTACCCCAAAGACGAGCCCCTCCAACAGCGAATTACTGGCAAGGCGGTTAGCCCCATGCACACCGGTACATGCCACCTCACCCGCTGCAAAAAGCCCTTCTATAGAACTGCGTCCCCTCGTATCTGTCCCGACCCCGCCTATCATAAAATGTGCGGCAGGGCTTACAGGGATCATATCCTTTGTAATGTCTATACCGTATCTAAGACATGCAGTGTATGTTGCGGGAAACCTTTCTTTCAGTATAGTCGGCCTTATATGTGTGGCATCAAGCAGGACATACTCCCCGCCGCCCTTCTTTATCTCCCGGACAATGGCCCTTGATAACTCGTCCCTTGGTGCAAGCTCACCGAGCGGGTGATAGTCCGGCATAAAACGCCTGTTGTATATATTCCTCAGAATAGCCCCTTCCCCTCTCATTGCCTCTGTGATAAGGAAAGAGGGCGCCCCTGGAAGCGCAAAAGTGGTTGGGTGGAACTGGACAAACTCCATATCTGACAGGACAGCCCCTGCCCTGTATGCCGCGGCCATCCCGTCTCCGGTAGCCCCTGATGGGTTTGTAGTGTGCAGATAGATCTGTCCGGCCCCCCCTGTAGTGAGGATTGTGGTCTTTGCTATAACCGGATATACCTTACCGCTCTCTTCGTCTAACAGGACAGCCCCCACGCACCTGTCATCCCTGATCATAAGGTCTATGACGAAATGTTTGGGCAGTTTCGTTATTCTGTGACTCTCAAGCGCCTTTTCCCTGAGGACCCTTACGATCTCCTCCCCGGTGGAGTCCTTAAAATGCAGAATCCGTCGCCTGCTGTGCGCACCTTCAAGCCCTATCAGGAATTCACCATCACCTTTATCAAAACTGACCCCCCATTCAATAAGTTGTTGCACTAAAGGCGGGCCGTTTTCGACAAGTATCTTTACAGCCATTTTTTTGCACAGCCCAGCCCCGGTCCTCAGCGTGTCATCTATGTGATATTCAGCGCTGTCATCCTCTCCAATAACTACCGCAATACCACCCTGGGCATAGCTTGAACTGCTCTTAAATGACCGATCTTTTGTTGCTATAAGCACCTTGCCATGATTGCTTAACTCGATAGCAGCCCGCAGTCCTGCAATGCCGCTGCCTATGATAAGAAAATCAGTTTTCATTTCAGCCTGCCTGAAATTCCAAATGGGCTATCCCCTTTGACACCTATAATATGGATGCTGTCCCCGTAAAGAACCAGGATAACCGCACTGCCGCCTTCCCTATATGTCTTCTCAACATCCTTCCATGTACCGTTCCAATGAGCAGAGATATTCACTTTTTCCTTTTCAACCTCTATCCTGTCTATAAAAAGGCTCAAGGATATATCGTTGAATCTTGCTGTATCCTGCATGATTACCCTTTTAATATCTCCTTCTTCTAAATATTCTTTTGAGAACATGCTGATTAACCGCTCATCGCGTTGTTCGTATAATCCCTTTAGCTCATTTACGAAGTCAACGCTCTTCCCTATCCTGACTGCGTCTTCTGAAAGGATCTCTTTTCCGGCGCAGCCGGCCATAATGGTAAACAACAAAAACAAGAACGTAGCGCCGGTCTTTATGGCCGGCTTTAAACGTGAAACGTGAGACGTGAGACGAATTCCATCTCCCTGTAAGTCACGTCTAATATATGTTAACATGGGTAGCAAAACTATCATGGAAGCTATAGTAAGTCAAGAATTCCTTGATTTTTTTATCCATATAGTGTAAACAGATACGCCATTTATGAGACGACTTCGTAAAAAGTCCATCTGCTGTGTTGCACTGCATCCTTCGTCATTGCGGCGTAACTATGAGTACGCCTCATTCCTCAGGATTTGTGCGCCTTGCATATGGAGCTTTTTACGAAGTCGTCCGCTGTCTATACTTTTTACGAGGCTGTCATGAAATACCACCAGCAAAAACCGGAAGATGTCTTAGAGGTACTTAATAGCTCTATAAAAGGTCTTTCACATGACGAGGCCAAAAAACGCCTCCTTGAATACGGCCCCAATGAGATAAAAGAGATAAAGAAAAAGACCCCCCTCGGGATGTTCCTCGACCAGTTCAAGGATTTCATGATCATTATCCTAATAGCTGCTGCAGTTATCTCCGGCTTACTGGGTGAAGTGGCAGACACTATAGCCATAGTTGTCATAGTTGTTCTCAATGCAGTTATGGGATTTATCCAGGAATACAGGGCAGAAAAGGCTATCGAGGCGCTGAAGATGATGGCCACGCCTGCAGCAATGGTGATCAGAAACGGGATGAGCAATTCCATCCCAACTCCCGGCCTTGTTCCCGGTGACATAGTTCTGCTTGAGGCAGGGAGGGTTGTGCCGGCAGACCTCAGGCTCATAGAGGCGGCACAGTTAAAGATTGAAGAGGCAGCCCTTACAGGGGAGTCTGTCCCCGTAGAGAAATCACTTGCGGCGCTTCATGATGAGATGATTCCACTCGGCGACAGGCGGAACATGGCATACAAGGGGACTGTGGTGAGTTACGGCCGGGGTAAGGGTGTCGTAGTTGCTACGGGGATGGAGACAGAGCTCGGCCGTATTGCAACCATGCTGCAGGAGGAGGAAGAGGTAAAGACGCCGCTCCAGAAGAGGCTTGCAAAGTTCGGGCAGAGGCTCGCCATCGCAGTCCTTGCCGTATGTGCTGTTGTCTTTGGTGTCGGCATCCTCAGGGGAGAGCCCCCTGTCCTGATGTTCCTTACCGCTGTAAGCCTTGCAGTTGCGGCCATTCCAGAGGCCCTGCCCGCCGTTGTAACTATCTCTCTCGCACTCGGCGCCAAAAAGCTTGTCAAACTGAATGCCCTGATAAGGAAATTACCCGCCGTTGAAACCCTCGGTTCTGTAACATACATATGCTCTGACAAGACAGGGACTCTTACGCTGAACAAGATGACAGTTGAGGAGATATATGTGGACGGGAGGTTAATGCGGATTGCGGATTGCGGAGTGCGGAGTGCAAAGTCTCCTGATTGGAGTGCAAAGTATCCTGATTTTCCAATCTGGAGTGCAAAGTCTCCTGACTTTGCATACGGATTGCGGAGTGAGGATCTACCCGTTCACCTTCTCATGACCGCCCTTGCTGTAAATAACGATTCACACCTGGATGCTGCCGGAACAGTTGTCGGCGACCCTACAGAGGTTGCCCTCTATAATGCGGCTAAAGATAAAGGTTTTGACAAGATAGAAATCGGTGAACGATTTAAGAGGATAGAAGAGATACCATTTGATTCTGACAGGAAGTGCATGACGACATTCCATGTAATCCCCCCTAACCCCCCTTTAGAAAAGGGGGGGAGTGGATTTATGCCTTTAGAAAAGGGGGGAAGTATAGATGCTCAAGAAAAATTTCCTCCTTTCTTAAAGGGGGACAAAGGGGGATTAATCTCCTTCACCAAAGGCGCTATAGATGTGCTTATAGAGAAGTCTGACGGCATCCTGACATCTCACGGCCTGACGAGCATCGATCCGGAGGAGCTCTGCAGGATAAACGACAGGATGGCTGGTGATGGACTGAGGGTCCTGGGGGTTGCGATGAGGCTATGGCATACCATGCCGGACAACGTCTCACCTGAAAATGCTGAGACAGGACTTACCCTTTTAGGGCTTATCGGGATGATGGACCCGCCGAGGGAGGAGGCAAGGGAGGCAGTGGCAGTATGTAAGGCCGCCGGCATAAGACCTGTAATGATAACCGG
>JACRGZ010000083.1 GCA_016234155.1 Nitrospirota bacterium
GGGATATGATTTTCTGTAATAAAACACTAGATTCCCGCTAAAACCATGCGGGACTGACAACATTTTTATACTTTTGAAAGAGCCTCACTTACTTATATGATTCCTTTACGGGACGACAATCCTACAAACACTTTCCCCTATGTCACAATAACCCTGATTGTCCTGAACATCGTTATTTTCTTCTATGAAATCTCCATGGGACCACGTTTTGAATTCTTTCTTGATATGTACGGGGCAAAGCCGCTCTTTGTCCTGAACATGACGGCGCCAGCCGGATATCCGCCGCCTTATATGACAATATTTACCTCAATGTTCCTGCATGCCGGATTTTTCCATGTTGCCGGCAACATGCTCTATCTCTGGATATTCGGAAACAATATTGAAGACTCCATGGGACACATTAGATTTGTTATCTTCTATCTGATCAGCGGCATAGTTGCAGTATATATCTTCGCATTAGTCAACCCGGTGTCCACCATCCCGATGGTTGGTGCAAGCGGCGCCGTTTCGGGTGTGCTCGGGGCATACCTGGTATTATTTCCCCGTGCAAAGGTGCTTACACTGGTGCCATTCGGCTTCTACATGCAGGTGATAAAGGTGCCTGCCGTCTTTGTCCTGGGATTCTGGATTGTGGTGCAGATTATAAACGGTATGGTGAGCGGGGGGAGAGGAGGCGGTGTGGCATGGTTCGCTCATATAGGCGGATTCCTTGCAGGCATTATCCTGATTGGCCTTTTCAAAAAGAAGGGGCATGGGGCATAGGATACTTAATATCAGCATACTATCCGCCGATAAATTGTTTGTTTGATCATTACCCGGATGCGCGAAAAGCTCCCCCATTCAGGGGGGAGATGGATAGCGCGGACGCCGTAGGCGTCCTTGCTTTTGGTTTGTTTCTGCTCTATAATCGAATTCCCTTAAATGGGCTACCGGCGGATAGCCGGAAAGTAACGCCTGTGGAGATACGAGCAGCGCAGTCAGGCACTCGGCCCAGGAACCCACCGAAGCGACTTGGCGGCTGGTTCAATGCCAGCGCCAAGCGCCGTAGGAATCACCGTCCTTTAGGGCGGCGAGGATGTCAAAATACTATACCTCAGCAAGGTTAACCTGTAGTGATACATCATTTGAATCAGGAAAGGGGGGTAACAATGATAAAAAAGACATTTTTATCTTCATCCTTGCTTCTCTTCTTGGCGCTGTCTTTTATAGGCTGCGGACAGAATATCTTTGAGGGGATAGAAGACAAGGGATCAGGCGGGGCGAAACAATATGCGGCGCTGAAGTCGCTGGACTCAGGGGACTGGCCAAGTGTGCTGGAGCAATGCGATCTTGGGACGGCTAATCCTCTGGACTGCTCTGCCGCGGCGCTCGGTGCAGCAGGACTGGACCCAATCGACGTGGCTAAGAAACTCAATAACCTGATAGACACTTTAGGCACTGCAACCACAGGAGACATCAGTGCAATAGGGACACTGCCTAACATTGACCCATCCTATCTGGATGAAATCCATGACGCCAATGTCCAGTTAGACACGGAATGTAAAGATAACGGTGATGAGGATGCCTGCTCACAGCTTGTCGTGACAGCAATCGCAGAAGTGGTTATAGCCATAGCACAGGTGGGAGAGTCATTGCCGGGGGTTGATTTGAGTGACGGCATTGACGCTGTGGAGGCAGAAATTATAGCAGACGCTATTTCAACTGGTTCGACGGTAGACATTGATGGTGATGGGACAGCCACACCGGTGGAGACTGTAATCGAAACATCTGCCCTCTATATCATAAACAACATCAATGCTTCCCCTTTTGGCGACCCCGATGGAGACGGAATAGCAAACACTGAACTGGGTCAGGTGATTGAAGACCAGGTGCAGGCAATGGGTGGAGCGGACTGCGCTGTTGATAGCGCTACAACATGTGAAGTAACCGCTGCTGAGTTAGAGAGCTACCTTGATACCACGTACGGGAGCGGCCTGCCGTGAAAATACCCCACCCTCACCCCCCGATAAATACTTCGGGGGCAAGCTTTAATCCTCTCCCTGAGGGGGATTTTCAGATGAACCCTCATGAACTTCTAGTTCACAAAGGATGATGAAAATAATCCCCCCCATCCCCCCTTTAGAAAAGGGGGGTAAAAGTCCCCCTTTTTTAAAGGGGGATTTAGGGGGATTATGGGGTAAGGGGGGATTTGAAAGGTTATTTTCAGATGAACCTACATAGGAGGAATTATATGGGAAAGAAATTAATAACTTATCTGGTTGCTGCAATTTGCACTGTTATTGTAATCAACATCCCCTCAGCCTTCGGCGCCACTGCCTCATTCAACGATTATCCCTTCCTCTATAAAGGGATCAGGAGCCTGGGAATGGGGAGCGCATATACTGCCGTAGGGAAAGATGCCGAGGCGTTGTTCTACAACCCGGCAGCCCTTTATGAGATGGGTTTTCAACTCTCTCTCTTCGATCCTGCTGTAGAGATTGATAATGGTGTGACAGACCTCGCTCAGGACGTTTTAGATGCAATGGATCTGGAGACTGAACAGGAAAGATCAGACGCGTTATTCGCTATCATAGAAAAGAATCAGGGGAAACCGCTCCACATCCGGTTCGCCCTGTTCCCGCATGTGGCAGTCAAGAATGTTGCCGTCGGAATTCTCGGGCAGGGTAGAGGGGATATAAAACTCCACTCCCCGCTCTCCTCGGCAGGTGCAGTGGAACTTCACGGCGGTTATGAATACGGCCCTGTAGCCGGATTTTCCATGGGGCTTCCGCTTACAGGTCTGCGGGCCGGCGCAGGGGCAAAATATATCGCCCGTTCCTGGCTTAACAAGAACTTCACCATTGCAGATATTGCCAGCGAGAGTTTTGACTTCGATCAGGAGAAGATAGACAAGTCTGATATAAGTTTTGATATAGGCTTCCTCTATGATATACCGTTCCTCTCCATGCTTAAGCCGCAGGCTGGTCTATCGTTACTTGATATAACGGACATTGATTTTGAGGACGGGGGCAAGATACCTCAGCGGTTGAATCTCGGGGTTTCAATCCATCCTGAGGTCCCGTATATGGCATCTCTTATATTAGCCCTCGATTATCAGGACGTCACCGGGGCCTATGAACAGGACGACAGCTTTGGAAAAAGGCTGCACCTTGGCGCCGAGGCCGGCTTCCTGAAAAATCATATCATACTCCGCGCCGGACTCAATCAGGGATATGCAAGCCTTGGGGTTGGGATAGACGTGTGGGCGGTTAAGCTAACTTATGCCAACTATAAGGAGGAGATCGGCGTATACGCAGGACAGGATAAAGATGAACGCCAGGCCATCCAGTTAGTGATCGGATGGTAGCTGTCCAATATAGCCCCAGTCCCTTGACTTTAAATACACTCTATTATAACATCTTATTGAAAAATAAGGATGAAAAGCTATTTTGTACCCTTAAATCTTGCTATACTGTCTGCAGGTGTTTTCTTTATTGCCCAAATAACAACCTTTAACATAGCCAAAAGATTGGAACCCCCGTTTACTGCAGGTTATTCAGGGGGCGCTGCAGAGGCAGGGAAGAAAGAGGCGAAGTCATTGGATGCATACAAGCCCATCCTTGAGAGAAACATCTTTAATTCCAAGACTCTGCAGGCCCTTCTGGCCCCCCCTCCTGTGAGTCCAGGGGGGGTGAAAGAAGATAAACCGCCTGTTCCTGTACGGCTCGTAGGGACCGTTGCAGGAAGCCCCCCGTATGCATATGCCGTAATTGAAGACCCCTTCCAGAAAAGCCACAAGATATTCAGGGTAAATGACACTATTGCACCGGGGGTCAAGCTCCTGGAGATCAGCAGAAACAGGATTACAATAGACAGGGACGGGAGGAGAGAAGATGTGGAGCTGGCGGCACAGGATACACCAGGGCAGCAACGAACTCCATCACCGCCGCGTCCGGTGTCTCCCCCTTTACCTGATGTCTCGCAGCAGTCGCCGGGCACTGTTGTTCTCGACAGGGAGAGTGTAGAGGCTGCTACTGAGGATATGAACAGGCTTCTGACGCAGGCACGTCTCGTCCCGAATTTTACAGGCGGTGTGGCTGACGGGTTCAGGATATTCTCCATAGTCCCCAGCAGCATGTTTGACAAGATAGGGATGAGGAATGGAGACATCATTTACAGTATCAACGGGATGGAGATGAAAGACCCTGAAAAGGCATTTCAGGTATATCAGATGTTAAAAGATAATGACCGCTTTGTTATTGATTTGATGCGGGCAGGGCAGAAGATGTCGTTGAATTATGAGATAAGATAGGAGGTGCAACCTGAAGGTAAAGCCGTTTTCCTTGATTATATCTTTACTGGTATTCAGTTTATCAACCGGAACTTTTCATGATCTCCATGCCCAGACAAACCCGCACTCAGCGCTCAGCACTCAGCATGCAAAGTCAGGAGACTTTGCACTCCACACTCCACACTCCACACTCCATACTCAGCACTCCGCACTTGATCAGTACGCCCAGATAAGCCCTCCCCTGCCGCCGATGAGTACAGACGGCCAGGCTAATGGGTCCGAGGGGACTATGCTCAGAGGAGCTGAGGGTACACAACCGGTATTACCCGCTGCAGCATCTCCTGCTTTCGCGCCTGCAGAAGTCCCGTCAGCGGCGCCTGCACTGCCTCCTGGTTCAACACAGACAGCCCCACGCAGAATCCCTGTAATCCCAAGAGCGAAGGCAGCGCCTCCCACCATGGGGCAGGACGTCCAATATCAGGAAACACGGGGGGGGCAGGAAATAACGGAACCCCAGGGAATTCAAACCCCTGCAGCCCCGCCCCAGTTGCCGGCGGGTAAACAATCGCAGGTTAAAGGGGCCGACAGGATGGTAACACTTGATTTCAACAATGTAGACCTTCAGACATTCGTAAAATTTATAAGTGAACTCACCGGGAAAAATTTTGTATTAGACGAGAAGGTCCAGGGAAAGGTCACTGTAATATCCCCGGCAAAGATATCTGTAGATGATGCATACCAGGTATTTTTAACCGTACTTGATCTGAAGGGTTTTACAGCAGTTGGAGAAAACAAGGTCATAAAGATATTCCCTTCCAGAGAGGCAAAGCAGAGCGGTGTCAGTATAGTAACAGATACAAGACCCCTCCCTGAGGATGAGAACTATGAGACAAGGGTTATACGGTTAAACTACATAAGCGCATCTGAGATATCCCGTCTGATAGCCCCGCTTATATCGAAGGACGGCTCAAGTATCCCATACGCCCAGACTAACACCCTCATACTCACAGATATTAAAAGCAACATGGCAAAGCTTCTCAACCTTATAAAGGAATTGGATATTGAGCCGCAAAAGGGGAAGGGCGGGATATATGTATATTACCTCCAGAATGCAACTGCAGAGGATATGGCAAAGGTCCTGGCTAACCTTGCAAGCAGGGCGCCTGCAAGGCCGCCTGCAGGACAACCCCCGCAGGAGGCAGTGGTACATTTCGAAGGAGGCATATCAGTCACTGCAGACAAGGCGACCAATTCGCTGATAATGATGGCGTCACCTGAGGACTACGAGCGGCTGAAGTCAATAATAGAAAAGCTTGATGTGAGAAGAAAACAGGTCTATGTAGAGGCGGCTATTGTGGAGATGAGCCTCAGTAAGGCACAGGAGTTGGGTGTAGAGTGGAGGAGCACGGAAGGTGTCAGCGCCTCTGATTTAACAGTGGCAGGCGGCACCCTCCTCGCACCTCCGGGGGCGGGCATAACAACTTTCTCGCAAAACCCCCTGAATGTCAGCGGCCTTGTAGTTGCCGGGGTAAAGGGCTTCCTGCCTGGCGGGACAAACCTTAATGTAGGCGCACTCGTCAGAATTTTTCAGGCCGACTCTGATATAAATGTCCTTTCAACACCCAATATACTTACCCTGGATAATCAGGAGGCAAAGATAATTGTGGGACAGAATGTCCCTTTTATTACAGGGGTAAGTCAGACTGCAGGTGGAAATGTCCAGGCAACCATAGAGAGGAAGGACGTGGGTATCCAGTTAAAGATCACCCCGCATACGACTGATAGTGATCTCGTCAAACTCGACATATATCAGGAGATATCAAGCCTCGCCGGGAGTGTGTCTGTAGGCACAAACCAGGATGTACCTATAACAAGCAAGAGGTCTGCAGAGACGTCCGTAGTGGTGAGGGATAAGGAGACCATCGTGATAGGCGGGCTTATAAAAGATGATGTTACGGTTATAGAGAGAAAGGTACCGCTACTCGGCGATATACCCCTCCTCGGTCATCTGTTTAAATACGAGAGTAAAAAGAAGGAAAAGACAAACCTCCTTATCTTCTTATCACCCCGGATAATCCGGGATACAGAGACCCTTGAAGCAATAAGCCGGAACAAGAGGAAAAAGGCGGAAGAATTCAGGAAGAAGTATAAGTTGGAACTAAAGGATGATTTTATATTAAATCCGGTAGAAGAATAAATTTTTAATTTTTAACATGGCACGTAACAGAAAACTCATAGGCGACATCTTGCGGAACATCTCCACTCTCGGGGAAAAAGAGATAGAGGAATGTCTTGACATCCAGCGTGAGAAAGGAGGCCGCATAGGCGAGATATTGGTGCGGACAAAACATGTCAGGGAGACGGATCTACTGAAGGCATTGAGCATACAGTTTCAGATCCCGTATCTCCAGAATGTAACAGAGGAAGAGATAGACAAGGGGCTGGTATCCTCTGTGCCGATCTCTTTCCTGAAGAGACATGTCATCCTCCCTTTTCATAAGGACAACGGCACAGTAAAGGTGGCCATATCTGACCCGCTGAACACCGGTTCCATAGATGACCTGAAGATTTTCCTGGAATCTGATGTCGAACTATTTTTAGCCGAGCCTATCACCATACTCAATGCCATTAACATGGCCTATGAGACCCATAAAGAATCTGCTGAACAGGTAATAGAAGACATGGGGGAGGATGCACTGATCGTCGGCCTTGAAGAGCCCATTGACCTTATAGATGTGGTGGACGAGGCCCCTATTATAAAACTGATCAACTCACTGCTTTTCAGGTCAGTAAAAGAGAGGGCAAGCGATATCCACTTTGAGCCCTTTGAACGTGACATAATCGTGCGGTTCAGGATAGATGGTGTATTGCACAATATCCTCTCCCTCCCAAAGAGGTTCCAGCCAAGCATAGCCTCAAGGATAAAGATTATGGCCTCTCTGAATATCGCTGAAAAACGCCTCCCGCAGGATGGGAGGATAGGCTTGAAGGCAGCCGGCAAGGATATAGATATCCGTGTCTCGATCATCCCTACATCCTTTGGTGAGAGGCTTGTCCTGAGACTCCTTGATAAATCCGGATATCTGCTGCGGCTTAAAGATATCGGCCTCTCCAAGGAGAAGCAGAGTAGATTCGCCAAGCTGATCCATCTGTCTCATGGTATTATCCTTGTCACAGGCCCTACAGGCAGCGGTAAGACCACTACACTCTATGCGGCCCTGATGGAGATCAATTCTCCTGACAAAAATATCATCACAATTGAAGACCCGGTAGAATATCAGATAAAGGGGGTCGGACAGATGCAGATTAATCCGAAGATAGAGCTCACTTTTGCAAAAGGGCTGAGGTCAATACTCCGTCAGGACCCGGATGTCATAATGGTCGGGGAGATAAGGGATTTAGAGACGGCAGAGATTGCCATCCAGGCGTCACTCACAGGCCACCTTGTATTCAGCACACTCCATACCAATGACTCGGCAGGGGCAGTCACAAGACTTATTGATATGGGGATCGAGCCGTTCCTCGTCTCATCGTCCGTAGTCGCCATAGCGGCACAGAGATTAGTAAGGCTCCTATGTCCATCCTGCAAGAAGGAATATACACCTGCAGGTCCTGAGTTGGATGAGCTGCGGATTGAACCATCTCAGTTATACGGTCGCCAGGTTTATATGGCTGTAGGCTGTGACAAGTGTATGCAGACAGGCTACAGGGGCCGCACAGGGATATATGAAATCCTTCTTGTCAATGATGAGATAAGAGGACTTATACAGCAGAATGTCAACTCACAGATAATAAAAAACAGGGCTATAGAAGGCGGGATGGCAACACTCAGAAAAGATGGGGCTGAAAAGGTAGTAGCAGGGTTGACGAGTATTGAAGAGGTGTCGAGAGTAACACAAGAGGACATTGTGGAATAAAACGTAACTTCTCAATAAGTTGAGGTAATGTATGCTGTCATTCCCGAATGTTTCTATCGGGAATCTGGTTTTAAACCATATCCCCGATAGAAGCATTCGGGGATGACAGAAATGGATTTTCAGGTGAACCGTCATGAGCCAGGGCTCACAAAGGAGGATGAAAATAATCCCCCCCTTCCCGTTGCAATGCTTCGCAGCAACGGGAACCCAGCCCCTTTAGAAAAGGGGGGTAAAAGTCCCCCTTTTCTAAAGGGGGATTTAGGGGGATTATGGGGTAAGGGGGGATTTGAGAGGCTATTTTCAGGTGAAAATATAAAGATCGCTGTATTACATGTAGAAATGGAGATTGACGGGCAGTGTTATGAGTGGATCAAGGAGCGATTGGCTCACAAAGGAGGATGAAAATATGTTGCCTCAATCTTGTCATTCCCGAAGTCATTTATCGGGAATCTGCTTTTAAACCATATCCCCGATAAAGGCATTCGGGGATGACAGAAAGGCATTTTTCAGATGAAAAAAAAGAAGAGAAAAAAGAGAAGACCATGGCTCGATTATATAGAGTATCTCATCTTCATCTGTATAGTGAAGTTTTTTTCTATAATACCGTACCGATGGGCGTCGGACATTGGAGGATTCTTAGGCTGTATAGGTTATCGCATGGATGCCAGGCACCGTAACATAGCGCTAAGGAATCTTTCCATAGCCTTTCCTGAAGAAGGCAAAGGCCGGCTTGCCGGTATAGCAAAAAAATCCTTTGAAAATATCGGCCGGTCAGCGGCAGAGTTCCTGCACGTTGCAACTCAGAAGGCTGATGTTGTTCCTAATATCATCCATGATTGGATTACAGTAGAAGGCCGTGATAACCTTGATAAGGCTATAAACAAGGGGAAGGGCCTGCTCTACCTTACAGCCCATTTCGGAAACTGGGAATTACTTGGTATTACATTAGCTGCAATCTATCCGCTCAACGAAATTGTCAGGCCGATAGACAACCGCAGAATAGACGGGATAATTACATCCATGCGAAACGTTACCGGCGCAAGCGTACTCCCCAAAAAAGGGGTGTTGAGGGATACACTCAAAAAGTTACGAAAGGGGGAGGCAGTGGTGATTCTGCTGGATCAGAATACATCGAGAAGAGAAGGGGTATTCGTTGATTTCTTTGGACATCCTGCAGCTACAAACAGGGGTATGGCGCTGATTGCCCTGAAGAGTGAGTCGCCAGTAATCCCGTTATTCATCATTAGAGAAGGGGCTTACAGACACAGAGTTATCTACGCCCCTGAGGTCATTCTTCAGAGAAGTAAAGACCTGGAAAGGGATGTAATTTCCAATACAGAGAGGTTTACAAAGGTAATAGAGTCGTATATAAGGAACTATCCCGAACAGTGGTTCTGGATGCACCAGCGGTGGAAGACAAGGCCGAAGTGAGAAGTAAGAAGCAATGAGTAATGAGTGATGAGTCGTCCGGGTAGGTAGTGCTTACTTGTAAAAATATTAGTTAGTATGTCATTCCCGAAGTGTTTAATCCCCGATTAAAGCACTCGGGGACGAATCTGGTTTATAAGCCATATCCGTCCCCGAGTGCTTCTATCGGGGATAAAAGCATTCGGGGATGACAACTATTTTATATCGTTTAATTTTGCAACTAAGCAGTAGCATGTCAGAAGTCAGATGTCAGAAACAAGAAGCAAGATGATTGATGCGGCAAGGATAAAGAAGGCGCTTATTGTCCTCCCCAACTGGATGGGCGATGCTGTGATGGCAGTCCCTGCAATCTCCAGGATCAGGGATATTTTACCTTCTGCACATGTCACAGTCCTGGGGCTTTCGCATATATGCGAACTATTCCAGGAGAGTCCATATATAGATGAAACACGGGTATATTCCAAGTCACTACTAGCGACTGTCAATGATATAAAAAAATATGGCTATGATATAGCTATTCTTTTCCCCAACTCATTCAGGTCTGCCCTCATAGCACATCTTGCCCGAATCCCGCTCCGTTGCGGCTATAACAGAGATGGACGCGGGTTCATGCTCAATCTGCCGGTAACGGTGGATTTAAAGATAAAGGGCCTGCATCAGGCCGAATATTACCTTAATTTAGTAGGTATGGCATTTTCAGGTGAACACTCATGCCCCTATCGGGGCACAAAGGAGGATGAAAATAATCCCCCCCTTCCCGTTGCAATGCTTCGCAGCAACGGGAACCCAGCCCCTTTAGAAAAGGGGGGTAAAAGTCCCCCTATTTTAAAGGGGGATTTAGGGGGATTATGGGGTAAGGGGGGATTTGAAAGGGGATTTTCAGGTGAAACCCTCGTGAGCCCCATGCTCACAAAGGATTCTAAACAGAAGGAGTGGTTACACCTGTCTCAGGACGAGATTCAACGTGGAAAAGAAATGCTCAGCAAGAATAACATACCGCCTGACTTTCTGATAATAGGCATAAACCCTGGTGCCGCGTATGGCTCAGCAAAACGCTGGTATCCAGAACGGTTTGCCAGGCTCAGCAATATTCTGTCAAACAAATATAATGCAAAGATAATAGTCTTCGGGGGTAAGCAGGAACAGGACATATCTGAACAGATAGTTAGTGCTTCACAGGTCTCAATCCTCAACATGGCAGGAAAGACATCTGTACGGGAACTAATGGCAATGATAAAACATTGCAGGCTATTTATAACAAACGATTCAGGCCCTATGCATATAGCAGCGGCATTGGGGGTCCCTGTAGTGGCGATATTCGGTTCTACAGACCCTTCAAAAACCAGCCCCTTGGGAGAACAACATATAGTGATAAAGAAAGACATTGCCTGCAGCCCCTGTTTCCTGAGAAAATGTTATAAAGACCTGCTCTGCATGGACCTTATAAGTGTGGATGATGTAATGGAAGGGGTGGAGAGGGTTTCAAAAGGTATTTTCAGATGAAAATTGCTGTTTTTATTGACAGGGATGGGACGATAAACCAGGAGACCGGTTATGTGGATAGCTTTGACAGATTCCATATCCTCCCCCGCATCCCTGATGCTATCAAAAGGCTTAACGAAAACAATATACCGGCGATTATCATAACTAATCAATCAGGGGTTGCCCGAGGATATTTCACCATAGATTTTGTAAATAAACTGCATGAGAAGATGGGCAAAGAACTTGAGAGAAAGAATTGCAGCGTGGATGCTGTATACACATGTCCACACCATCCTGACGAGGGTTGTGCATGCAGAAAACCTAAACCCGGGATGCTGCTTAAGGCTGCAAAAGAGCATGGGATATTACTCCGCAGATCTTATGTCATAGGAGATAAGATTGCGGATATAAAGACAGCCCATAGTGTTGGGGCAAAGGGGATACTTGTTTTAACCGGATATGGTGCAGAAGAAATTAAGTCTGTCA
>JACRGZ010000084.1 GCA_016234155.1 Nitrospirota bacterium
CTGATAACATCTGCAGGAGGTTTTTCAAAGGCGACTGCCACATCGAGATCAGAATGAGTTTCAGGTATTACAGCCTCTCCTCCCATGTATCTTATACCAGCCTCTGCCTGTGAGCCAAAGAGATAGATGCTTAGAATGTCATGCTTATCTGCGATCTTTTTTATAGATTGATTTATCATAAGTTTAAAATTATAGGACTATTATACATATTATGACTTATCAAAAACAGATAAACAAACCTACATCTTCCCTATCTGTTTGTCAACCACCGCGAGTTTTATGATGTTACCGCGAGTTTAAAAATTCAGAGTTCATGTCAATATTTCTGGTTATTCTTCACCTTTACGCGCCATCGTCGCCCGGATCAGCCGCAGCTCTTCGTAGGAATACTCTTCTCCGAGCCTTTCTTTCACGGGGGTCAGGAGGTGCGTCCCCAGTTCTTTGAATGCCTGCTTGATCCGCTCCTGTTTTTCAGGACTCACAAAGGAATCCACGGAAATCGCCTCACCGGCCCCACCATTTATAATCAGTTTTTCGAGTCTGAGAGAGGACCTTCCGGCTCTTCTCGTTCAACTTTAAGACAGGATATTTATCCCCGGAAAGATATACATATCCCAGTTGAATCAATTCCCGGATAAACGATTGCCATTGAGGCTTTGAATACTCCTTTCCCACGCCGTATGTTTTCAGGGTGTCATGCCGGTTCTGGAGTATCTTCTGACTTTTTGACCCCAGCAGGACGTCAACAATATACTGTGCCCCGAACCTCTCGCCTGTCCTGTAGACGCAGGACAATATCTTTTGCGCGGCAATAGTCCCGTCAAACCGCTCCCTCGGTTCCACGCAGACATCGCAGTGGCCGCAATTGGGATCCTCATATCTTTCGCCAAAATACGCCAGCAACACCCTTCTCCTGCAAACATGACTCTCACAATACTGGACCAGTTCCCGCAATTGACGGTATGCCGCCTTCCGGTCCTTTTCATCCTCCTTCTGTTCAATAAAGTGCTCAATCTTGAACTTGTCTCCATAACTGAAAACAGGATGCAGTCGCTTTTCAACCCGTCTCTGCCCGCACGGCCTGTTTCCTGATAGTATCCCTCGATGCTCTTGGGCAGATCATAGTGGATGACATAGCGCACATTGGGTTTATCAATGCCCATGCCAAAGGCAATGGTCGCCACGATGATCTCCACATCGTCCCGGATAAAACGCTCCTGATTTTCATTCCTCACTTCGGGAGTCAGTCCTGCATGGTAAGGGAGAGCGCGATAGCCATCCGATTGAAGGCTTGCCGCCAGACTGTCGGCAGTCTTTCGGCTCTGGCAATAGATAATCCCTGAATCATTTTTCACTTCGCTCCCATCGCTTGCGCTGAGCGAAGCGAAGAATGGCATTGCTTGCATTGAGCGAAGCGAAAAAACCACTGCCCTTCTCGTCTCCAGATACTGGAGTATCTGATGATAGGGATGTTCCTTGGGCCTGACCTGATAATAGAGATTCTTCCGGTTAAAGCTTGCCTTAAAGACCCTGCATTCGGGTAGTCTCAGAAAGGTACAAAGACATGGTGGGTTTGCACCACGCACTATGAATTGTTTTCAGGATATATTGTAATTTTACATGCACGGTTATACCTGAAATTCATCGGTTGCATACCAGTACTATCTTTCCGCTTATAGATGCATTGCTGATTAATTCATGCGCCCTCGCTGCTTCAACTAAAGGCAATCTTGCAGCCACTACAGGAGAGATTTGTTTTTGTACCAAAAGGTCGAGCAACATTTTCAGATCCTGGCGGCACAGTTCCCGGCTGCTGTATGGCCACATACCAATACCGAAAAGCCAAAGCACTTTCTTCCTGTCAGGTATCAGTTTAAGAAGTATGAGGATCAGAAAACCAATTGCCACTTCCATCTTGCCATCTTTTAAGATGGAAGAAATGCCAAATGGCACTAACCTCCCTCCTTTCCGAAGCGTCTTATATGATTGCAACCAGTGTGTCCCACCGATAGGGTCGAATACTGCATCAACACCATCACCCGTCAGATTGCGGATACGTTCTGCAAAGTCTTCGTTCTTGTAATCAATCGGAACTCCGCCAAGACTGGCTACGAGATCATGTTTTCCTTTCGATGCGGTCCCATACATCTCCAGTCCTGAGAGCCGGCCCAGTTGGAGTAACGCCGTACCAACAGCGCCTCCTGCGCCATGGTATAAAATCCTTTCCCCCTGTTTAACGCGTGCAGCACGATGCAGTAACTGATACGCAGTTACATAGGTCAGGCAGAGGCATACCGCCTCTGCAGGATCCAAATTCACCGGCACAATAACAAGTTCTGATGCAGGGACACATACATACCCGGCGTAACAGCCGGATCTTCTCAGGGTAGCGACAGTTTCTCCAATCCCTGGAGCAGTTATCCCCGCTCCATGCTTATCTACTATCCCTACCATGTCGAAACCCGGGGTGAACGGCTTTGCAGGCATTCCGGGAAACAACCCTTCCCGTACCAGGATGTCGGTAAAGGCAACCCCTGCTGTCAGGACCTTTACCCTGACCTCTCCGGTACGGGGCTCAGGAAGCTCTTCCTCCACTACCTGTAAGACTTCCGGGCCACCACTTCTGGTTATGACAATTCGTTTGTATTTCATCTTGAAATCCCCTCTTTTATCTATTTATGTCGTGACGTCTTTTATTATCCGAGGATCTGTTTTGCTGTCAGGCTTACATCCGGAAAGTTCTTTGGAGAGATGGTCTGATCATTCCTTGCAATTCTCCTGAATTCATATCCTACAGACCGTGGTGAGGAATATATTTCAATAGAGTTTTCCAGGAGGTTTACCAGCCATACCTCCTGGATATTTGCCCTTGCATATAAGGGTATCTTTATTTCTCTATCATATTCTACAGAGCTATCTGCAACTTCTACTATCAGTAATACATCTTCTGCCTTTGGTAATTCATCTGAGTAGAAATCCTCTTTGTATTTCAGCAATGTGATATCCGGCTCAGGTTCTGACTCTTCCCTTGGTAGCAGTACCGGGTCCTGCACACTTACTATTGCAAACCCTTGCAGTTTCCGACTGAAGAAGCTATTGAGTCGCTTTACACAGGCTGAATGTCTGGTTCCTATCGGTGTCATATCCACTATCCTCCCTTCTATCAACTCTACCCTGTCATCCTCATGAAGTATCCCGGTGGAAATCAGACGGTGGTATGTCTCAATATTAAATCTATGGATTATTGTCTCTGTCACCATTCCAAATTACCTCGTTTAATACCAGATACCACATAATTATACACATTGTCAAACAATCTGCTTCTATCAATAAAAAAAATTTATGTCTATTTTATTTATTGACACATTTGATTCATTAACTTGACATTCATTTTTGGAATACTTAATATAAAAAATTAATTGCATTTACCTTTCAAAAGCGTTATAAGTAAAAATATACTTAAGATGTTTATGTTCATTTCTAAAAAAATCATGCCAAGAGTGTCCACATAAATAGATGAGCATATCTCCGTTTATTCTTGCAGCATCAGCTATTTTGATTTTTTTATCTATACCGCTTCTCGTACCCCTCTTTCTGCGACACCAGCGACTCCTGATAAACATATCAAGTCTTATAGCCGCCATTGCATCGCTCCTGGCTATTACAGCAGGGGTCTGGACTGTCTGGAAAGGGAGTACAGAGTCTTACATTATGCCCTTAGGTCTTCCTGACCTGCCGTTTCATCTCAGGCTCGACCCTTTATCCGGTTTCTTTTTTACAGTAATAGGTCTTCTCGGTTTCTCTGTCTCCATTTATTCCATAGGATATGTCAAGGGATTTCTATCCCGCAGGCCAGTCAATCGCCTGATTATTTTTTACAACCTCTTCATGGCAGGGATGTTCATGGTGATTATTGCCGACGATGCCTTCTTTTTCCTCATCTCCTGGGAGATCATGGCAGCGGCATCCTATTTTCTTGTCATGTTTGAAGATGAGAAGGCAGAAAACAGGAAAGGGGCATTCATATACATTCTGGTCGCCCATGTGGGAGCCATTGCCATACTACTTTCCTTTGGTGTCATGGCAAGTCTTGCTACAGGTTTTGAGAACTTCGGGGGATATACTTTTGATGCTATGAGGCAGACAGAGTTTCCTATTAAATGGGCAACAGTAGCCTTTTTACTGGCATTCCTGGGTTTTTCTGCAAAGGCAGGTGTCTTCCCGCTCCACGCCTGGCTGCCTGAGGCACATCCCGTTGCCCCTTCAAATGTCTCTGCCCTTATGAGCGGGGTAATGCTCAAGACTGCAATTTATGGAATAGTGAGGGTTACATTTGACATTATTAAAGATTTCCCCTGGTGGTGGGGTGTAATTGTATTGATATTCGGTCTGTTATCGGCTGTTATGGGGGTACTCTATGCCCTTATGCAGCACGACCTGAAGAGACTCCTTGCCTATCATTCTGTAGAAAATATAGGGATAATACTCATTGGTATCGGGCTCGCCATGACATTTACCTCCTTTCATTTACCGGTTCTTGCTGCACTTGCCATTACAGCAGGGCTTTATCACACCCTTAACCATGCCATGTTTAAGGGCCTCTTATTTATGGGGGCAGGTGCTGTTCTTCATGCTACACGTGTAAGAAATATGGAGGAGATGGGGGGACTTATCCACAAAATGCCATGGACCGCAGCCCTTTTTCTCATTGGTTGTATATCTATATCTGCCCTTCCGCCATTTAATGGATTTGTCTCGGAATGGCTTACCTTTCAGGCATTTCTGCTTTCACCATCGCTCCCAAGTCCTATTCTCAAGTTGATCTTTCCACTTGCTGCCGCCCTCCTTGCCCTTACCGCGGCCCTTGCAGCCACCTGTTTCGTAAAGGCATTTGGCATAACATTTTTAGGACAGTGGCGGGGTCATCATACCCATGTTCATGAAGCATCTCCGTCTATGAGAGTTGGCATGATTCTTACTGCTGTCTCATGTCTGTTTCTCGGGGTCTTCCCGACCATGGTAATAAGCTGGATGGATATTATACCTGAGAAACTGGTAGGGGGTTCTCTTACAACTACAGCCGGACAATTCGGATGGTTGTGGCTTACACCTATATCCCATTCAAGGGCCTCTTATTCAGCCCCTCTCGTCTTCCTTATAATACTGGCGGTTGTCCTGCTTATATACATTTTCTTACATACAAGGAAGACAGCCATTCACCGGGGACCTCTGTGGGATTGCGGATTTGAAAAGATTGATACGCGGATGCAGTATACGGGAACCTCTTTTGCAATGCCTATCCGCAGGATATTAGGGTTTATCTTCCTGATAAAAGAAACGGTACGTATCGAAGCATCTACCGGAACACCAGGGCATAATACATTCCCCCGGTCAATACATTACCGGCTCAGGGTTAGAGACCGCATGTGGGGCTGGATATACAATCCTGTGGCAGATGCGAGCTTCTGGATAGCCAGGAAGACCGGAAAACTTCAGCAGGGAAGGATACAGGCGTATCTCGTATATTCATTTGTAACAATTATAATACTTCTGGTGTTATTATGAACGTATTTTCCCCTTTGTTTGTCATGTGCTTACAGTTTATTGCCGTCCTCTTTGCAGCACCGGCCTTTGCAGGATGGGTGAGAATGGTGAAATGCTGGTTCCAGGGCCGGAAATCCGCCGGACTGTTTCAGCCATACAGGGACATATTTAAACTGCTTAATAAGGATGTTGTACTGGCAGAAAATGCATCCTGGATATTCCGGTTTACCCCTTTCCTTGTGTTCGGCACTACAGTTCTGGCAGGGGTGATCATTCCCATACTCTCCATAGACCTTCCCCTCTCCGCAACTGCTGATGCCATTGCCCTGGTGGCCCTGTTTACTATTGCCCGTTTCTTCACGGCACTTGCCGGATTGGACATAGGCACAGCCTTTGGTGGAATGGGTTCAAGCAGGGAAAAAACGGTTGCATCCATGTCGGAACCCGCCATGCTCATGGCTATTTTTACTGTGTCCCTTGTAAGTCAGTCCACATCCATTTCACATATGGTGAATGTTATTGCCCACGGAGAGTTTGTTCTCAGGCCGTCTCTGGCCTTTGCCCTTCTGGCCTTCATACTTATTGCACTTGCAGAAACCGGGAGGATACCGGTGGACAACCCGGCAACCCATCTGGAGCTGACCATGATCCATGAGGCGATGATACTGGAATATTCCGGCCGCCATCTGGCCCTTATAGAGTGGGCGGGTATGATGAAACTCTTTCTTTTTACCACCCTGGGAATAGCACTGTTCTTTCCATGGGGTATTGCTGCAGCGGGAGATATTACCTTCCTCCCTGTTGCCATTTTATTACTGCTGATAAAACTCTTTTTTGCAGGCATAGGTCTTGTATTGATAGAAATCGGTTTGGCAAAGATGAGGCTCTTCAGAATACAGGAGTTTCTTGGAAGCGCATTCCTGTTTGCCACCCTCGGATTATTATCATACTTTATGCTGGAGTAATATATCTATGAACATTGCAGCACAGATAAACAGTATCCTTGCAGCCCTGGTGCTTCTTACAGCCTTCGGACTCCTCGTTCAAAGGAGGATATACGGATTATTACACCTCTTTGCATGGCAGGGACTCTTTCTTTCAATAAGCACCGGATTGGTCGGCTATGTAGCAAGGCAACACCACCTGTATATCTCGTCTATCCTGACCCTGGCCCTGAAGGTAATAGTGCTCCCTTATATCCTGCACACACTAATAGTCCGGCTTAAGATTCATAAGGAAGTTGAAACTGTTGTAAACATCCCGACGACAATGTTGATGGGGATTGCCCTTGTGATCTTCTCATATCATCTTACAGCACCGATCAGGGAGCTTTCGACCCTTGTAACACGTTCCACCATAGCCGTGGCGCTGGCCACAGTCATGCTGGGTCTCCTGATGATGATTACCAGGAGGCATGCTGTTACACAGATTATAGGGTTTCTTGCAATGGAAAACGGCCTTTTCTTTGCGGCTACCAGTGCCACATATGGGATGCCGCTGGTTGTAGAATTAGGCGTGGGTCTGGATATTCTCATAGCAGCATTTATCTTCGGCATATTCTTTTTCCATATCCGGGAGACTTTTGATTCCCTCGATGTGGAACAGATGGCAAGATTGAAGGAGGAGGAGTAGGGTGACACTGATAATCCTTCTTGGGGTATCATTTTTTGCCGCCATTGTCCTGGCCTTCGTAGGTGACAGGAGATTTGCCCCGGAGATAAACATCCTCGGGTCCGCTGCCACTTTTATTGCCGGTGTCGGTCTTGCAGTGCATGTGTATTATGAAGGTCCTATGATAGCGGGCGGGAATTTCTTCTTTGTCGATGCGTTCAATGTTTACCTCACAGTGCTAACCGCCTTTGTCTCCATGACAACAGCCATATTCAGCAGGAGATACATGCGACGGGAAAGAGAACACGGCAGGGTCAGTCACTGGGGGATGAGATTTTATCATGCCATGTTCCAGCTCTTTATCTTTGCCATGCTGCTGGCACTTCTGACCAACAATATCGGGGTGCTGTGGATTGCCATGGAACTGGCAACACTCTCAACTGTATTGCTGGTCTCATTATACAGAACTCCCACAGCCATTGAGGCAGCATGGAAATATTTTATACTCTGCGGTGTGGGGATAGCACAGGCACTTTTCGGTACCGTACTCCTCTACTTTGCTGCGGAAAAGGTGCTGGGTGAGGGAGGAGAAGCCCTTTTATGGACAAATCTGATCCAGGTAAGCGGTCAGCTTGAACCAACTGTACTTCGCCTGGCCTTTGTATTCCTTATGGTGGGTTACGGCACTAAGGTAGGGCTCGTACCTCTCCATAACTGGCTCCCTGATGCCCATAGCGAAGGACCTACACCCATCTCTGCTGTCCTCTCCGGACTGCTTCTGAATATTGCCCTCTACGCCCTGGTTAGATGCAAGGTACTTGTTGACCTGTCTACCGGGACGAATATGGCAGGAAATATGATGATGGGATTCGGCCTCCTTTCCATACTGGTTGCGTCCTTCTCCCTATTAAGACGGAAAGATATAAAAAGATTGTTCGCCTATTCTTCCATAGAACATATGGGAATAGCCACCTTTGCCTTTGGTTTGGGAGGCCCTATTGCCACATTTGGGGCATTGTTGCATATGCTTGTGCACAGCCTTACCAAATCATCCATATTCTTCACCGTAGGCCACGCATCTCAAATGCACGGGACCCAGGAGATGTCGAAAATTAAAGGTCTTATCAAGGGGAATCCTCTTGTGGGATGGGGATTGGTGTTTGGAGTTATGGCCATTGTTGGAATGCCGCCATTCGGCGTATTTACCAGCGAATTTCTCATTCTCACGGCAACGATGAAGGACGCACCGCTTCTGGCTCCCCTGCTGCTTCTCGGGCTTGGAGTCGCATTTGCAGCCCTCTTCAGAAGGGTACAGCCGATGATTTCAGGAGCGGTTCCCTCGAACCAGATGCCCGTGAAAGCGTCACATATACCGATTATCCTGCATATGGTTCTGGTACTGATAATCGGAATATATATGCCAAACTTTCTTTCAGAGTGGTTCCACACTGCTGTAGGGCTGCTGAAGTAAATGGTTCTTCTGAGAATTCTGTGAGTTAATATCCCCTCCCCTTCAAGGGGAGGGTTAGGGTGGGGATGGGCTGAGGTGATAAGAATATGAGCACGCTAAAAGAAACAATTAATGTGACACTTAGTCAAGATGCAGGGCAGGATGAGTATCAATATCCTGCCGGCGTAACAACCCTTATTGTTCCCAGGGATCGCTTCGTAGAAGCAGCCAGGGTGATGAAGACATCTGACGCCAGGCTGGTGGCTGAGTGGGCAACGGATGAAACTCCTTTTGGCAGAGGATTTGGAATATATGCCTGTTATGCCAAAGGCCCGGAATACCTGATTGTGAAAACAGATGTCCCGGTTGAAGACCCGGTATTTCCAACACTTACAAAGAAGTTCGTCCCGTCCTACCGGTTTGAGCGGCAGATACAAAGCCTTATGGGTGTTAAGCCGGTTGGGCATCCCGATGGCAGGCCATGGATAAAACATGAAGACTGGCCTGATGATGCCTGGCCGTTGAGAAAGACCTTTGACCCCTCCATATATATGCCCAGGGTCAAAGGAGAATACAAATTTATCAGGGCAGAAGGTGAAGGTGTTTATGAGATACCGGTTGGCCCTGTTCATGCCGGGATCATTGAACCCGGTCATTTCCGCTTTCAGGCCGTTGGGGAGGATATACTCAACCTTGAAGAAAAACTCGGATATGTCCATAAGGGAATAGAAAAGAGATTCGAGACCTTATCATGGGAAGACGGTGCAAGACTCGCTGGCCGGGTATCCGGGGACACTACTGTGGCGCATTCCCTCGCATACTGCATGGCGCTGGAGTCTATGGCCGGGTGCAATCCACCGGAGAGGGCGCTTTGGGTCCGCGCCCTTATGCTTGAAAGGGAAAGGATAGCCAATCACCTTGGAGATATCGGGGCTATATGCAATGATACAGCCTTCGCATTCCTTTTGTATCAACTCTCCAGGCTTAAGGAAATATTACTGCGCACCAACTATAAGCTTTTTGGTCACAGATTAATGATGGATAATGTTATCCCGGGAGGTGTATCGGTTGACATCACCACAGAAGGCATAGAAGAAATTCTTTCTGAATTGGACTGGCTTTCCAATGAATTTGAAAGGCTTGCCATCATCTATGATGAAAACCCTTCTCTTGAAGACAGGGTAAGAGGGGCAGGGATACTTACCCCTGATACCGCAAGGGAACTTGGTGTGGTTGGGTTTGTGGCCAGGGCCAGCGGCCAGCCACTTGATTGCCGTATCCAGTATCCGTTTCCTCCATACGACCGGATTGTCCCTAAGATGACAGTACTTGAGTCAGGGGATGTCCATGCCAGGGCATGGGTAAGGGTTGAAGAAATAAGGGACTCTATAGAACTGATAAGAAAGATATTGGACACACTTCCTTCAGATGGAATAAAGGCCGGACTTGATGTTCCGGCAGCAGACAGGAAGGGGTTCGCTGTTGTTGAGGGGTGGAGGGGGGAGATAGTTTACTGGACTCAATCAGGACCAAATGGCGGGACAAACCGGTGTATGGTCAGGGACCCTTCCAGTGTAAACTGGCTTGCCATTGAACAGGCGATCCACGGAAACATAGTACCTGATTTCCCGCTCTGCAACAAAAGTTTCAATCAGTCTTATTCAGGGCACGATTTATAAAAGGGTAAATAAGGAATAATTTCATGTTAAGGATTCTTCATCAGATTTTCAGAACCGGCATTGTTACAGAACCGCTTCCCCGCGAGACAGAGGCCGGGATTGAAATTGTCGGAGACAGGTTGGAAAAGGAGATAGGATGGCGATTCCACAGGAGCCTTACAATAAGGCTTGTGGATGCAGGCTCATGCAATGGATGTGAACTGGAGATCCATGCA